>JAFAFZ010000270.1 GCA_023423215.1 Actinomycetes bacterium | reverse complement strand
GCCTCCTCGGCGACGACCTGGACGTGCATGACGTACTGCACGTACTCGCGGTCGACGGTGTCCATCAGCTTGCCGAACATCTCGAAGCCCTCACGCTGCCACTCGCTCAGCGGGTCCTTCTGGCCGAGCGCTCGCAGGTTGATGCCCTCCTGGAGGTGGTCCATCTCCTTGAGGTGGTCGCGCCAGCGGGCGTCGATGATCTTCAGCATCACCTGGCGCTCGATCTGGCGGAGCGTGTCCTCGCCGAGCTCGGCCTCACGCTCCTCGTAGTGGCGCGTGGCATCGCCCATCAGGACGTCGTAGACCTCGTCGCTGCTCTTGGCCGTCGCGAACTGGCCGGGCTCGAGCGTCGTCGGCCAGTACGAGGTGGCGTCCGCGACCAGCGCGTCCAGGTCCCACTGCTCGGAGTAGTCGCCCGAGCAGTGCGTCTGGAGCAGGCCGTCGACGGCCTCGGCGAGCGCCTCCATGGTCTCGGCGCGCAGGTCGACGCCCTCGAGGACCTCGTCGCGGCGCTTGTAGACCACCTTGCGCTGCTCGTTCATGACCTCGTCGTACTTGAGCACGTTCTTGCGGATCTCTCCGTTGCGTGCCTCGACGGTGTTCTGCGCCTTCTCGATGGCGCGCGAGACCATCTTCGCCTCGATCGGGATCTCGTCGTCCCAGCCCTTGCCCATCACCCACTCGATCGCACCGGTCGCGAAGAACCGCATGAGGTCGTCCTCGAGCGAGAGGTAGACGCGGCTCTCGCCCGGGTCGCCCTGGCGACCGGAGCGGCCGCGCAGCTGGTTGTCGATGCGCCGGCTCTCGTGGCGCTCGGTGCCCAGCACGTAGAGGCCGCCGAGCTCGCGCACGCGCTCGCCGTCGGCCTTGCACTCGGTGCTGTGCTTCTCGAGCAGCTCGGCGTAGCGGACCTGCCCCTCGTCGGAGTCGAGCTCGAGGCCCTCGGCGCGCACGTCGCGGGCGGCGAGGCCCTCGGGGTTGCCGCCGAGCAGGATGTCGACGCCGCGACCCGCCATGTTCGTCGCAACCGTGACGGCGCCGACACGGCCCGCCTGGGTGACGATCTCGGCCTCTCGGGTGTGCTGCTTCGCGTTCAGGACCTCGTGGCGGATGCCGCGCTTCTCGAGCTCACGCGCCAGGCGCTCGGACTTCTCGACCGAGACGGTGCCCACGAGCACGGGCTGGCCCTTGTCGGTGCGCTCGGCGATGTCCTCGACGACCGCCGAGAACTTGGCGGTCTCGGTGCGGTAGATGACGTCGCCGTCGTCCAGGCGGACGAGCGGCCGGTGCGTCGGGATCGGCACCACCTGGAGGTTGTAGGTGCCCATGAACTCGGCCGCCTCGGTCAGGGCGGTACCGGTCATGCCGGCGAGCTTGTCGTACATGCGGAAGTAGTTCTGCAGGGTGACGGTCGCGAGGGTCTGGTTCTCCTCCTTGATCTTCACCCCTTCCTTCGCCTCGACGGCCTGGTGCAGCCCCTCGGACCAACGACGGCCCTCCAGCACGCGGCCGGTGAACTCGTCGACGATCTTCACCTCGCCGTCGGAGATGAGGTAGTCGCGGTCCTTGCGGTACAGCTCCTTGGCCTTGATGGCCACCTGGAGCTGGTGGACCAGGCTGGTCGACACGTCGTCGTAGAGGTTCTCGACGCCGAGCGACTTCTCGACCTTCTCGATGCCCTCGGGCAACGGGAAGACGATGCGCTTCTCCTCGTCGACCTCGTAGTCGACGTCGCGAGTCAGGCCCCGGGCGATCGAGGCGAACTTGTAGTAGAGCTTCGCCGCGTCGCTGACCCGGCCCGAGATGATGAGCGGGGTGCGGGCCTCGTCGATGAGGATCGAGTCGACCTCGTCCACGATGGCGAAGACGTGGCCCCGCTGGACCTTCTCGGCGAGCGAGAGCGCCATGTTGTCGCGCAGGTAGTCGAAGCCGAACTCGTTGTTCGTGCCGTAGGTGATGTCGCACGCGTAGTTGGCGCGCTTGACCGCCTGGTCGTTCTCGCCCGGCAGGATCATGCCGACGCTCAGGCCGAGGAAGTCGTGCACGCGACCCATCGTCTCGGCGTCACGGCGAGCGAGGTAGTCGTTCACCGTGATGATGTGCATGCCCTTGCCACTGAGGCCGTTCAGGTACGCCGGCAGCGTCGAGACGAGCGTCTTGCCCTCGCCCGTCTTCATCTCGGCGACCCAGCCGAAGTGCAGCGCCGCGCCGCCCATGAGCTGCACGTCGTAGTGGCGCTGCCCGAGCACGCGCTTGCCGGCCTCCCGGGTCACGGCGAACGCCTCGATCAGCAGGTCGTCGAGGTCCTCTCCCCGCTCGAGACGACCCTTGAACTCACCGGTCTTGGCCTGCAGCGCGCTGTCGGAGAGCGCCTCGAGCTCGGCCTCCTGCGCGTTGATCTCGGGCACCAGGCCGGCGAGCGCCTTGACCTTCTTGCCCTCACCGGTGCGCAGCACTTTGTCCAGAAATCCCACGGCGGACACTCTACCCAGGGGTGCGGCGCACCCCTGAGCGCGCACTTCGCCGCGGCGGGCCGCGACGACCTCGTCGCAGCGGGGCGCGCGACCCTCCCGTACGCCGGGGCGGAGACCGGAGCGATCCCTAGCGTCCGCCGGGTGTTCGACCTGCTGCTCCCCGCCCGCTGCGCCCTCTGCCGGCGCTCGGGGACGGGGCTCTGCGACTCCTGCGCGACCTCACTCCCCCCTGCCCCGGACCTCGCAGCACCCCCGGGCCTCGTGACCTGCGCGTCGCTGCTGCGCTACGACGGGCCGACCCGTGAGCTGGTGGCGTCGATCAAGTTCCACCGCCACCGCGACGCGGTGCCGCTGCTGGGCCGGGCCATGGCGCGCCTGGTCGACGATCCGGTCGACCTCGTGACGTGGGCGCCCACGAGCGCGGCACGGCGGCGAGACCGCGGCTACGACCAGGCCGAGCTGTTGGCCCGTGCCGTCGCCCGGGCGCTGCGGCG
>JAFAFZ010000224.1 GCA_023423215.1 Actinomycetes bacterium | reverse complement strand
TCTCCGAGGAGCAGGCGATGTCGATGGTCGTCAACGGCTTCATCGAGCCCGTCACCCGCACCCTCCCGATGGAGTACGCCATCGAGTGGTCCCGCCTCATCGAGCTCCAGATGGAGGGGTCGGTCGGGTGATGCTCAGGCCGCCAGGCCGGGCCGGATGTCGATGATGCGGAACCCGCCGACGCCGTCCGCACGGGCGGCGGTCAGCGCCTCCTCCGCGGTCGCGAGCATCTGATCGGCCGAGGCCGCGCCGTCCGCGACCACGATGCCGATCGTGAGCGGCAGCGAGATCTCGCTGCCGTCGATCAGCACCGGCTCCACGACCGACGACAGCAGCCGGTAGGCGACGCCCGCCGCGTCCTGCTCGTCGCCGAGGTCCTCGGCGATCACCAGGAAGGTGTCGCCCTCGGCACGGCAGACCATGTCGCTGGGGCGGAGCCGCTGCGCGAGCCGCGCCGCGTAGACCTCGACCAGCGACTGGGCGACGGTGCGGCCGTGGAGCTCCGCGGCGGCACCCAGGCCGTCCAGGTCGCAGCGCAGCAGCGAGAACGGGTAGCCGGTGCGGGCCGACCGGCGCAGCGCCGAGGCGAGCAGGCCGTCGAAGCCGAGCAGGTTCGGCAGTCCGGAGTCGGCGTCCTCGGTGGCGGAGCGCGTCAGCTCGAGCACGGTGCGCCGGCGGCGGCGCTCGGCGCGCTGCGCGGCGGTGACGTCCTTGGCGACGCAGACCACGTGGTCGACCCCACCGGCGGGCGACGCGACGGCGCCGAAGGTCAGTCGCACGACCTCGGCTCGGCCGTCCTCGGTGCCCAGCCGGAGGTCGAGCACCTCGACCTCTGACACCAGGCCGACGACGCGCACCAGCGCGGCGAGCACCTCGGCCGAGTGCTCCTCGGTGCACAGGCCGATGAGGTGGGAGTCCACGACGGCGTCGACCGTGCGGCCGAAGACCGTGGCGAACGCGGCGTTGGCCGACACGACGTGGCCCTCGGCGTCGAGGGTGGCGAGCGCGACGCCGGCCGCGTCGAGCACGCGCCGCAGGTCGGCGACCGACGGCGTGGCGATCGGGGAGTCGCCAGCGGAGGGTTCGGGGGGAACCGGCGTCATCCCACAGTTGTCGGCAGGTCCGTGGGGCTGTTTGAGAACTCACCGCGTCGGCGGCGGTGTCGCGTGCGATCCGGGGCGGATCGGCGTCGTCGTCCTGGCAACATGTCTCCATGCCGATGCGTGAGGAGTGCAAGTTCTTCGAGAGCCGGACCTATCCGAACGGCGACGCCGTGCGGAAGTGCGACCTCGATCTGGCACCCGAGGCGCCCTGGCGCTGCCCCGAGCCGTGCCCGGCGTTCCAGCCCCGACTCGCCGACGTGAACTGGTCCTACGGCACGCTCGTCACGCCGCCCACCCCGCCGGAGCCCCCGAGCCTGGGTGACGACCCGTCGATCGCCGCGCTGCTCGACGAGGCCGAGGACGTCGTCAACGCCGTGGTCGACCAGACCAAGGCCGAGGTGGACGCCGAGGGCTGGTCCGGTGGCCGCCGCGCCGATCCCCCCGGCCCGATGTCGTCGATCAAGAAGTTCTTCCGCCGTCGCAAGTCCTGACGGTGCAGGACGACTCCCTTCCCGGTGAGGTCGCGCGCCTGCGCGACGGCACGCCCGTCGGCGCGTGGATGCTGAAGGCGCACCCGTCGGTGTGGGACATCGGCGCCGCGCTGCGGTCGGGGACGGAGCTCGACTGGTGGCGCCTCGCGCCGAGCTACCGGGCGGAGCTCGTCGACGAGGGACACCCGTGCGTGCTCTGGATCACCCGCGGGGACCGCCGCGTCGAGTCGGGCCTGTGGGCGATCGGCGAGATCACGGGCGCACCCCACGACGACGTCGGGGACCCGGCCGACGACCTCTGGCGCGACGAGTCCGCCCGCCGGCAGGTCCGCCCGATGGTGCCGGTGCGCCTGCGGGTGCTGGAGCGTCCGGTGCCGCGAGAGGTCGTCGTGGAGGACCCACGCCTTCGGTCGCTCGAGATCCTGCGTGTGCCCCGCATCGGCAACCCGGCGGCGGTGACCCCCGAGGAGTGGGACGCGCTCGAGGACCTGGTCGGCCCTCCGGACGGCTGAGCTCCGTGCCCTGCGCCGGCCCCGGTCCAGCCCGATCGGCACGGCGTGGCGGTCGTCACGCCCGTTCGAATTCTCCTATCGCCGTAGTGTAAATTTGCCTCCGGGGCCCGGACGAGGGCCCCGTTCCGCGGACGACGGGTCCGCGGCGGATCCGGCCCGCCAGCTCGGGTCCCGACCGACGGTCCTCGACCGAGGAGTCACGTGGCACCGGACACCTTCACCATCGACGTCGCCGACGCCCTCGGGGGCCCCGACTGGCTGCGTCGCCGTCGCGTCGGCGCCGCCGAGGTGGCCGTCTCGATGTCGCTGCCCACGGCCGAGGCCGAGGTCTGGCGCTACAGCCGCATCGGCGACCTGGACCTCGCCCGGTACACGCCGATCGACGCGACCGAGGTCGTCGTCGGCGACGATCCGACCGACGGGTCCCGGCCGGGCCCCGGGCGCGCGGGGCGCGCCCCG
>JAFAFZ010000213.1 GCA_023423215.1 Actinomycetes bacterium | reverse complement strand
GGCACCGACACCGCCTCGGCGATCGCCGCGACCACGTCGCGGTTCTCGGGCACGCCGGTGCGCGCCGCGTCCAGGTCCACGACGTGGATCCACGGAGCGCCGGCGGCCTCGAAGGTCTTCGCCTGCGCCACCGGGTCGTCGCCGTAGACCGTCTCCTTGCCGTAGTCGCCCTGGTACAGCCGCACGCAGCGGCCGTCACGCAGGTCGATCGCGGGGTACAGGTCCATCACGCGGCTCCAGCCATCATCGATCTCCGGCTCGCGCCGGTTCGGCCCCGGCGCCGTCGCCGCGCGCCCGCTCGACCAGGCCGACGAAGTTGCGCAGCAGCTGCAGCCCGGCGTCGCCCGACTTCTCGGTGTGGAACTGCGTCGCGAGCACGTTCTCCCGCCCCGCCGCTGCGGTGACCGGCCCCCCGTACTCGCAGGTCGCGATCGTGTCCTGGGTCCGGTCCGCGGCGAAGGAGTGCACGAAGTACATCCAGGGCCGCTCGCCCAGGCCTTCGAACAGCTCGGACTCGGTCACCGGGTCCAGCTGGTTCCACTGCATCTGCGGGTGCTTCACCCCGTCCGGCAGCCGGCGCACCGTGCCCGGCAGGACGCCCAGGCCCGTGACGCCGGGCGACTCCTCGGACGCCTCGTAGAGCAGCTGCA
Source organism: Actinomycetes bacterium (assembly GCA_023423215.1). Taxonomy (GTDB): domain Bacteria; phylum Actinomycetota; class Acidimicrobiia; order Acidimicrobiales; family Microtrichaceae; genus JAFAFZ01. Next base: position 2,096 of record JAFAFZ010000213.1, on the reverse strand, counting down.
TGCCGACGCAGATGCCGAGGAACGGGCGGCCCGACGCCACGGCGTCGAGCGCCACCGCGTCCAGGCCCGATGCGGCGAGCGCTTCCCGGCACCGGCCGAACGCCCCCACCCCGGGCAGCACGACGCCGTCAGCGACCGCGACCTGCTCGGGGTCCGAGGTCAGGATCGCACGGGCACCGACGTGCTCGAGCGCCTTCTCGGCCGAGCGCAGGTTGCCGATGCCGTAGTCCAGGACCGCGATGCGGGGTCCGGACTCGTCACCGGACCAGCGGTCGTCCGGCGTGCCCGACGCCGGAGCGTCGTCCGCCATCAGAGCACGCCCTTGGTCGAGGGCAGGGACGTGCCCTCCACCCGCACCGCGTCGCGCAGCGCACGGGCCGCCGCCTTGGTCGAGGCCTCGAGGATGTGGTGGGTGTTCTTGCCGCGCACCAGGGTCAGGTGCAGCGTCAGCCCCGCCGAGGTCACCACGGCCCGCCAGAACTCCTCCATCAGCTGGGGGTCGAACGGCGGGTCGCCCAGGATCTTCACCCCGGGCGGATCGATCTCGTAGTGCAGGTACGGGCGGCCGGACAGGTCCAGCACCGCCTCGACCACGGCCTCGTCGAGCGGCACCCGGATCGAGGCGAACCGTCGCACGCCGACCTTCGAGCCCAGCGCCTCGCCCAGGACCGACCCGAGCAGGATGCCCGTGTCCTCGACCGTGTGGTGGGCGTCGATCTGCAGGTCGCCCTTCGCCTGCACCGTCAGGTCCATGCCGCCGTGCCGACCCAGCTGGTCGAGCATGTGATCGAAGAACGGCAGTCCGGTGCTGCAGTCCGTGCGACCCTCACCGTCGACGTCGAGCGTGATGGTGATGTCGGTCTCTTTGGTGGTGCGTGAACGGGAGGCGGAGCGGCTCATCGCAGCACAGGTTCCCACAGGCTCGCAGGGGTCGTGCACTCGGTTGCCGGCACCGCGCCCGCGGGTCGTGCGGGGCTCGGATCAGCCGAGCACGTCGCGCAGCGCGTCCAGGAACGTGTCGTCCTCGCCGTGGGTGCCGAGCGTCACCCGCAGGCAGCCGTCCAGGCCGGGCCACGACGAGCAGTTGCGCACCAGCACCGAGCGGTCCACGAGCTCCTGCCAGACCTCGGCGCCGTCACGGCCGGTCGGCCGGAAGAGGACGAAGTTCGCGCCCGAGGGCCACTGCTCGACCGGCAGCTCGGCAAGCGCGGCGGTGACGCGGCCACGCTCCTCGACCAGCGCCGCGACCCGGCGCTGCATGTCGCCCAGGTGGTCCAGGGCCAGCACCCCGGCCAGCTGCGTCACCACATCCAGGTGGTACGGCAGCACGACCTTCTCGAGCTCGTCGACGACCCAGGTCGGACCGACCAGGTAGCCGAGCCGCAGCGCCGCCGCCGACCAGGTCTTCGAGTAGGTGCGGGTGACGACGACGGAGCGCTCCTCGTCGACCAGGGCCAGCGCGGACCACGGCGCGAACTGCCCGTAGGCCTCGTCCACGACCAGCAGGCCGTCGACCGACTCGACCGCGTCGAGCACCGCGCGGACCGTCGACTCGTCCTCGACACGACCCGTCGGGTTGTTCGGCGAGCACAGGAAGGTGATCGTCGGCCGGAGCGTTCGGACCGCGTCCACGGCAGCCTCGACGTCCAGCGTGAAGTCGTCCCGTCGGTCGCGCTGGAGGACCTCGGTGCCGCACACCTGCGCGATGTGGCTGTGCAGCGCGTACGTGGGCTCGAAGGTCAGGACGGACCGGCCCGGACCGCCGTAGGCCAGCATCAGGCTCTGGAGCACCTCGTTCGACCCGTTCGCGGCGAACACGTTCGGCGCCGTGATGCCCGAGGCGGTCAAGGGCGACTCGACCTCGGCGATGCGGGCGCGCAGCACGGTCGCGGCCCGGTCCGGGTAGAGGTGCCACGCGACGCCGTCGAGCGCGGCCTTGAGCGCCTCGACGAACGCCGGCGGCGGCGGCTCGGGCGCCTCGTTGGTGTTCAGGCGGACCGCGACGTCGACCTGCGGCGAGTGGTAGCCGTCCATCAGCGCGACGCTCTCGCGCACCGGCGGGCGCGCCATCAGCCCTGCCCCTCGCTGCGGGACGC
>JAFAFZ010000155.1 GCA_023423215.1 Actinomycetes bacterium | reverse complement strand
GCACGGAGCGTGCCTGCCCACCGGGCGCGGAGTCGGTTGTGGCGGCGTCAGCCGACGAAGGCGAGCGAGCGCGGTGTGCCCGGTCCCTGCGGAGCACGGGGCAGCGGTGGCGGCGCGACGACGCTGGTCCCGGCGACCGAGGTGCGGCCGAGCGTCGTCAGCACCGTCACGGTGACGGCCTGCGTGCCGGCGGCCGCGGCCTTGGTGGTGATCGTCGGCGTCGTGGTGGTCTGGTCGACGACACCGTCACCGTTGGTGTCCCAGCGGTACGACACGACGTTGCCCGCCGGCACCGTCACGTTCGCCGCGAAGGTTGCCGTGAAGCTGCCGTCGCTCGAGCCGATGCCGGTCACGGTGACCGCCGGGGGAGCGAGCGCGGCCGACATCGCCTGCGCGAGTGGCGAACCCCAACCCGAGGCCAGGTCGTAGCCCGGTCCCGCGTCGCAGCAGTTCGTCGCGATGGTGTCGTTGTTGCCGACGGTGACGTCCAGGATCGACGCCGCGCCGGCGCCGCCACCGTTGCCCAGGTCGTAGAGCAGCGGGTTCAGGAAGCCGAGCGGCTTCTGGCCGGCCGCCTTGCCCTCCTGCCCGAGTAGCAGCGTCATGCCGGCGAACAGCGGGGTCGCGGCGCTCGTGCCGCCGATGGTCGTCCACGTGCCCTCGAAGATCGGGTAGCCGGGGTACGGGTCGGCGAACAGGCTCACGTCCGGCACGGTGCGCATCGGCCCTGCGCCGGCCAGGTCGTCGGGCTGGTACCAGGGGCGATCGATCATGATGCTCGTGCCGCCGGTGCCGCCGGAGCCGGTGGCGAAGCCGAAGAACGTGTTGTCGTTCCAGACGCCCGTGTCCTGGATCGAGTTGTCGGCGTTCAGGCCGAGGTTCGTGCCGCCCACGGCGGTCATCCACTGCGACGTCGCCGGGTACTCGGTGGTCAGCGCCTCGATCTCGGGCACGGCGAGGTGGAACTGGTCGAAGCAGCCGCTCGCGCCGCTGTCGCCCGTCGCGCTCAGGTAGGAGATGCCGGCGGCAGCGGCCGAGGCGAGGATCTGCTCCATCATCGACACGGCCGCGGTGCGGCCCTTCCAGTTGAGCGGCGAGATCTCGCACGCCGCGAAGCTGGCGGACACGACGTCGGGCGCGAGCCCGCCTGTCTGGCTCGCGTCGAGCGGCGAGGCGAACATGCGGATCAGGCCCGGCACGATGTCGTCCACCTGGTCGTTGATGGTGGTGTCGGCGATGAACACGTCGAAGCGGTCGACCTTGGGCGCCGCAAAGCTCATCACGCTCAGGTCGAGGATCGTCTCGGTCGGCTCGCCGGTCGGCGTGTCGCCGATGATGTGATCGGTCACGGGCGTCGCGTCGTCGAGTCCGAAGCAGGAGCGGTACGTCGACAGCCACGTCGGGTCGTACAGGCCGTCGTCGACGATGGCGACGCGCATGCCCTGACCCTCGATCCCCCGCGCGTGCAGCTGGTCGAGCTGGTACGCGGTGTTGATCTGGTTCGGCATCAGGCCCGCGGGACCGGGCAGGTTGTCGATCGTGACGCCCAGCGCCCCGGCGCAGCCCTCCGGGGTGCCGGTCCGACCGGGCGAGCCGTCGCCGGGGATCGGCGATGCGCCGGCCTGGGGCTCGGCGGCGTCGTCCTCACGGGGAGGTCCGGTGTAGGCGAACATCAGGCCGTCGACCTTGTCGACGTGGCCGACCAGCTCGGCAGGGAGCGTCGGCGCGGCGGTCGGGTAGACGAACTCGACCCCGTTGGCCGCGGTGTAGAACGACGGTGCCGGGTACTCGAACGAGGTGAAGCCACCGGTCGAGAACACCGTCGCCGCCTGCGTGTCGGTCATGAACGCCATGGCGTAGGTGCCGGTCGGGTCGAACTCGAGCGAGATGCCCAGGTTCGTGAAGTAGTCCGTCACCGCGTCGATCGACGCAGTGCTGGCGCCGAAGCGCTCCGCGACGTGGGCGATCGTCAGGCGGTTGCCGTAGGACGGCAAAGAAGGATCGCTGACCGAGCGGGCGTACGCCTCGAGGCCTGCGACGTCGCCGGTCAGCCCGAGCGTGATGACCAGCTCACCGACCGGCGTGCTCGGGTTGAACGTGCCGAGCGAGACCAGGCTGCTGGTGTCCAGGTCGCCGTAGTCGACCGGGTCGCCGGGCGCGGCCGCCACGGGGGTGGCGCTGCTGCCGACAAGGGTCGCAGCGATCAGCGCGACCGCCGCCAGCAGGGCGGCGACGACGCCTCGGCGGCGGGACGTCGGGGAGGAAGGGGATCCGGGCACGGGCGCTCCGATCGGGGGTGGTCACGCGTGCCGGGGTGCACGCGCCACGAGGGGGATCCCGATCCCATCGGCCGCTCCACGGGCTGCCCTGAGCAGTCCGGTCGAAATTCGTTCGGACGTGCCCCATCGCTCCTCTGACGTCGTCAACGACCACATCGCGCCACGACTCCGCAGGACGACCTCGACGTCCGACGGTGCGGCTGGCGAGCGCCCGACGCGCCGCGTGGCTACTCGGGCTCCGACCGCCCGGGCGGATCGAGGAACAGCAGCGCCGGCGTCTCGAGCGACTCACGGATGTGCTGCACGAACGTCGCCGCCACCCACCCGTCGACGATGCGGTGATCGAAGCTCGACGACAGGTTCATCACCTGCCGCGGCGCGAACATGTCGCCGGTCCACACCGGCTCGACCCGCACCCTGTTCACCCCGACGATCGCGACCTGGGGGTGGAGGATGATCGGCGTCGACATGATGCCGCCCAGTGCGCCGAGCGAGGTGACCGTGCACGTGCCGCCCGCGAGCTCGCCGGCGGACGCCGTGCCCGCTCGGGCCGCGTCGCAGACCGCGCCGATCGCCCGGGTCAGCTCCCACAGGTCGAGCGAGTCCGCGTGGCGGACCACCGGCACGACCAGCCCGCGAGAAGTCTGGGTCGCGACGCCCAGGTGGACCGCGTCGTAGCTCGTCAGCACCTCGCGTTCGTCGTCGAAGGTGGAGTTCAGCTCCGGGTGGTGCGACAGTGCTCGGGTCACGGCGCGCACGACGAACGGCAGCATCGTCAGGTGCGGCTGTCGCTCACCCGCCTGCTCGTTCAACGTCGCCCGCAGCGACTCCAGCTCGGTCACGTCGACCCGCTCGACGTAGGTGATGTGCGGGATCCGCTCGCTCGCGATCGTCATCTGGCGGGCGATCCGCCGACGCAGCCCGATGATCGGCGTGTCGTGCGACGTGTCCGGCCGCGCCGTCGTCGTCGCCGGTTCCGGTCCCGGTGCCGCTGCCGGTCGCTCGTCGGTCGGCCCGGCGCCCGACGGCGCGCGCTTCGGCGGCGCATCGCCGGTCGGGGTGTCGGTGCGCGCGGCCAGCTGCCGTTCGACGTCGCTGCGCAGGATGCGT
>JAFAFZ010000029.1 GCA_023423215.1 Actinomycetes bacterium | reverse complement strand
GCTCCGAGTTCCGGATCACGTAGTAGCTGTGCTTGTGGTGGCGCGAGTGCGAGATGAACAGCCCGACGTTCGACAGCAGCGCCGCCGCCTCGAGCAGCTCACGCTCGGCGTCGCCGAGCCCCAGCCGCCCAGCCAGCGCATCGTGCAGCTGCAGCGAGAGCCGTGCGACCTGGAGCGAGTGCTCGGGATCGTCGTCGCAGAGCTCCATCAGGTGGAACACCGAGGTGCGGCGCAGGTCCGAGAGGTGGTGCAGCGCACCGCCGCCGGCACGGTGCAAGGCGTCGAGCAGCACTCCCTCGCGCAGCGCGTACTCCGAGATCGTGAGCTCCTCGGCGTCGATCGCCTGGCAGACCTGTTCGAGCACGATCGCCCCACCGACCAGGATGTCGGCGCGCGCCGCGTCGATCCCGTCCAGCTTCCGGCGCTCCTCGGGCGTCTCGGCCGAGGCGAGCAGCTCGACGACCTCGGTCAGCTCCTCGAGCGTGATCGTCGCGGCGTTCAGCTGCTGGGGCGATGGCGTGTCGCGGCGCGCCAGCACCATCTCGGCCAGCGACTCGGCCGTGCCGGACGAGGCGACCACGACGTCGTGCTCGAGGTGGGCGACCTCGTGGACCATCGAGGCGAGCCGGCCGCGCACGTAGGTCCGGCAGCGCTCGACGGCGTCGCCTTCGACCACGCCGTCGGGGAAGAACCGGCGGGTCATGCGCAGCGAGCCGAGCTTGATCGAGCGTGCGTAGCTGACCGAGCCCTTCATGCCGTAGAGCACCTCGGTCGATCCGCCGCCGACGTCGATCAGGGCGAGCCGCTGGTCGAAGATGGGCAGCGCCTGGAGCACGCCCAGCTGGATGAGCCGGGCCTCCTCGTGGCCGGAGATGACCTGGACCTCGACGCCGGCCTCGCGCCGGGCACGCTCCAGGAACACCTCGGCGTTCAGCGCCTCACGCACCGCCGAGGTCGCGACCGCGTAGACCGGCGCGTCGAAGGAGTCGGCGAGCGAGCGGCACCGCGAGAGCGCCTCGACGCCGCGGTCGATCGCCGCCGGCTCGAGGACCTTCATCTCGCCCTGGCCGGAGCCGAGCCGGACCATCTCCTTCTGGCGCGTGACGACCTCGAAGCGGCCGTTGGCCGCGATGCGGGCGATGAGCATGTGCACCGAGTTGGTGCCGATGTCGATCGCGGCGAGCGCGTCCGGCAGCCCGGGCGCGCCCGTGGGCGCGCGCTCGCCGAGCGTTCCGGGGGCCGTGCTCATGCCGGCGAGTGTACGTCCGGCCACGCCGGTACCCCTCCGCCGCAAGGGGGCGGTCACGCCCCGCCGGGTCGTCGCCGACTACCCCGCAGGGCGATGCGACGAAATTTCGAAAGAGTCCGAACGACCCGGAGGAACCGGACGGTCACGCCGTTACCGTGCCCGCCATGTTCCCCCGAACGAGCCCCCGTCGTCGCGTCGCGCTCCTGGTCACGGCGGTCGTCGCCGCCACCCTCGGCCTTGAGGCCGGGCCGGCCGCAGCGCAGTCGCCCGAGCCCGTGGTCGAACCCGCACCGGCCGCCGCCGAGCCCGCCGAGGTCGGCGCGACCGAGGTGAAGGCGACGCCGGGCGAGGTGCACGCTGCCGCCGGGGAGTTCGTCGTCTCGGTCGGCGACTCGTACATCTCGGGCGAGGGCGGCCGCTGGGCCGGCAACCGCAACGGCTTCAACTCCTCGATCGACGCGCTCGGACCGTCCGCCTACTACGACAACGCGGACGCCACCGCCGAGCTGATCGAGCGCTGCCACCGCTCGAAGTCGGCGGCCATCCACATCGGCGACGGCGTGACCAGCGTGAACCTGGCGTGCAGCGGCGCGCTCTCGATGACCACGGTCGACGACGACGGCAACTTCAAGCCGGGCATCGACTTCGCCGACCTGGGCGGTGGCCGGGTCGGGCAGGCACGCATGCTGCAGGACGTCGCGTCGGCCAACCCGGTGAAGATGGTCGTGCTGAGCATCGGCGGCAACGACTTCAACTTCGGCGCCATCGTCGAGCAGTGCGTGAAGGACTTCCTGAAGCCCACGTTCTTCGGCTTCATCCAGGTCAACTGCTACGGCGACAGCGACGTGAAGGCGAACATGACGCCGCAGAACGCCGCGATGATCCGTGACCGGATCGCCGGCGCCATCGGCAACATCCGCACGGCCATGCGCAACGCCGGCCGGGCCGATTCGGACTGGACGCTGCTGGTGCAGACGTACCCGCAGATCCTCCCCCACGCCTCGGAGATGGGGTACTCGGACAGCGGCTACACCCGTCAGTCGACCGGCGGCTGCGGCTTCACCGATCCGGACGTCAACTGGGCCGTCAACGTCGCGCTCGGCACGATCAACAACACGGTGCGCGGCGCGGTCGAACAGGCCCGCACCACCTCGCCGACACGCATCGAGATCCTCGACAACAGCTTCACCTTCGCCCAGCGCGGCCTCTGCGACCGCGCCGTGAACCGGGTCGACGGCGGCAGCGGCCGCGGCCCGGCCGTGACGAACTGGCAGGACCCGCTGGCTGCGGACCGCAGCGAGTGGGTGACCGAGATCAACATCCTCACCGTCGCCAGCTTCTTCAAGCAGGAGTCGCTGCACCCGAACTACTGGGGCCAGCTCGCGCTGCGGAACTGCGTGCGGCAGATGTGGAACGGCGGCAACGTCGTGGGCGCGACCTGCATGCGTGGCACCGGACTGAACGCGAAGGGCGAGCCGAACATGTGGCTCGCCGGCCGGGTAGCGAGCACCCCGCCGGCTGCGTCCTCGGACCGCTACGTCGTCACCGGTGGCACGGCGTTCGTCGCGTCGTCGCAGGGCGTGCTCTCGAACGACGTGCACCACGACACGCAGGTCGAGGCGCACCCGACCGTCGTCGCCTCGATGGGCGCCGCGTCGCAGGACGTCGCGGCCGTGCAGGCGGCGCAGGTCGTCGCGACCATGCCGGCGCCGGACGAGGGCCTGCACGCCGAGGTCGTGCAGCAGCCGCAGAACGGCACGCTCGTCCTGCAGGGCGACGGCTCGTTCCTCTACCAGGCGAACGAGGGGTTCGTGGGCACCGACACCTTCACCTACTCGACCCGCGACTTCTTCGGTGAGGGCAGCACCGGCACGGTGACCCTCGAGGTCCAGGCCGCCGCCGTCCAGCCGCCGTCGACGCGGGCACCCGCCCGGCT
>JAFAFZ010000021.1 GCA_023423215.1 Actinomycetes bacterium | reverse complement strand
TGGAAGGGCCACTGCTCGGTGCACCAGCGCTTCCGCCCCGAGCACATCCAGGCGTTCCGCGCCGAGCACCCCGACGGGCTCGTGGTCGTGCACCCCGAGTGCGCCCACGACGTCTGCGAGCTCGCGGACCAGGTCGGTTCGACGGACTTCATCATCCGGGCGATCGAGGCCGCGCCGGCCGGCACGACCATCGGCGTCGGCACCGAGATCCACCTGGTGCAGCGGCTCGACGACGAGACGCCCGACAAGACGATCGTGTCGCTCGACCCGCTGGTGTGCCCGTGCTCGACGATGTTCCGCATCGACGCACCGCACCTGGCGTGGACGCTCGAGAGCCTCGTCGAGGGCAAGGTGCGCAACCGGATCGTCGTCGACCCCGACGACGCCCACTGGGCCCGCGTCGCCCTGCAGCGCATGCTCGACATCACCTGACGCCACGGTCTCTTGCGACGACATGCGTCGTCCTGCGGCAGCTGTTGTCGCGGGACGACGCAGGTGCGCTCAGCGCGGGCCGGTGCCGTCGAGCAGCGGGCCGAGGAACTGACCCGTGTAGGACTCGGGGGTGGCTGCGATCAGCTCGGGCGGGCCCTCGGCCACGACCGTGCCACCGCCGCGTCCGCCCTCGGGCCCGAGGTCCACGACCCAGTCCGCCGTCTTGATGACGTCCAGGTTGTGCTCGATCACCAGCACCGTGTTGCCCTGGTCGACCAGGCGTGAGAGCACCGTGAGCAGCTTCCGGATGTCCTCGAAGTGCAGGCCGGTGGTCGGCTCGTCGAGCAGGTAGATGGTGTGACCCGTCGAGCGCTTGGCCAGCTCGGACGCCAGCTTCACGCGCTGCGCCTCGCCACCCGAGAGCGTCGTCGCGGGCTGGCCCAGCCGCACGTACCCGAGGCCCACGTCGACCAGGGTCTGCATGTGCCGGGCGATCGTCGGCTGGTTCGAGAAGAACTCGAGCGCCTCTTCGCAGGGCAGGTTCAGCACCTCGGAGATGTTGAGGCCCTTGAACGTGACCTCGAGCGTGTCGCGGTTGTACCGGGCGCCGTGGCACACCTCGCACGGGACGTAGATGTCCGGCAGGAAGTGCATCTCGATCTTGATGGTGCCGTCGCCCGCGCAGGCCTCGCAGCGGCCGCCCTTGACGTTGAAGCTGAAGCGGCCCGGCAGGTAGCCGCGCACCTTGGCCTCGTTCGTCTGGGCGAACAGCTTGCGGATGTGGTCGAACACGCCTGTGTAGGTGGCGGGGTTCGACCGCGGCGTGCGGCCGATCGGCGACTGGTCGATGTCGATGACCTTGTCGAGCTGGTCCAGGCCCTCGACCCGGCGGTGCAGGCCGGGCGGGATCTTCGAGCCGTAGATCTCCTGCATGAGCGAGCGCATGAGGATGTCGTTGATGAGCGTCGACTTGCCCGACCCGGACACGCCCGTGACGGCGACAAAGCAGCCGAGCGGCAGGTCGACGTCGATGTTGCGCAGGTTGTGCTCTCGTGCACCCTTGATGCGCAGCCACTGGTCGCCGGGGTCACGGCGACGCTCGGGCACCGAGATGCTCTTGCGGCCGGACAGGTACTGACCGGTCACGGACTCCTTGGCGCGCAGCAGGCCCTTGTAGGTGCCCGAGTGCACGACGCGGCCGCCGTGCTCGCCGGCGCCGGGACCGACGTCGACGACGTGGTCGGCGACGCGGATCGTGTCCTCGTCGTGCTCGACGACGACGACCGTGTTGCCCAGGTCGCGCAGGCGGATGAGCGTCTCGATCAAGCGGTGGTTGTCGCGCTGGTGCAGACCGATGGACGGCTCGTCCAGCACGTAGAGCACGCCGACCAGGCCGGAGCCGATCTGTGAGGCGAGGCGGATGCGCTGCGCCTCACCGCCTGACAGCGTCGCCGCGGAGCGGGCGAGGGAGAGGTAGTCCAGGCCCACGTCGCACAGGAAGCGCAGGCGGACGTTGATCTCCTTCAGGATGCGCTCGGCGATCATCGCCTGGCGGTCGTCCAGGTGCAGGTGCAGCAGCCGCTCGGTCGCCTCGGCGATGGACAGGCTGCACAGCTCGTGCATGTTCAGCTCGTCGACCGTGACGGCCAGCGCGTACGGGTTGAGGCGTGCGCCGTTGCAGGTCGCGCACGGCACGAGGCGCATGTAGCCCTCGATCTGGTCCCGTGCGGAGTCGGACTCGGCCTCGGCGTGGCGACGCTTCAGGTACGGGATGACGCCCTCGTACTTGGCCGAGTAGCTGCGGGTGCGGCCGTAGCGGTTCTTGAACTTCACCGAGACCCGCGTCGACTCGCTGACGCCGAAGAGCAGCAGCTTCTGCTGCTTCTTGGGCAGCTTCTCGAACGGGGCGTCGATGTCGATGTCGAACTCGTCGCAGACCGACTCGAGCAGGCGGTGGAAGTACTTGGCGTGACCCGACGCCCACGGGGCCAGCGCGCCGTCGGCGACCGAGACCTCGGGGTCCGGGACGACCAGCTCGGGGTCGACCTCGAACAGGGTGCCCAGGCCGTCGCAGGCGGGGCACGCGCCGTAGGGGGTGTTGAACGAGAAGTTGCGGGGAGCGAGCTCCTCGAAGGACTTGCCGTCCGAGGGGCGGGCGAGCTTCTCGGAGAAGGTGAGCAGCTCGACCTCGGCGTCCGGTGGCGCGTCCCGGCCGGGGATCAGCTCGATCTGGGCGACGCCCTCGGCGAGCTGGAGCGCCGTCTCCATCGAGTCGGTCAGGCGGCGCTCGATGCCCTCTCGCAGCACGAGGCGGTCGACGATGACCTCGATCGTGTGCTGCTCGTAGCGTGCGAGCTCGAGCTCGACCGGCAGGTCGTGCACCTCGCCGTCGACGCGCACGCGGGCGAAACCCTGGCCGGCCAGGTCGGTGAAGACCTGCTCGTAGGTGCCCTTGCGGCCGCGCACGACCGGGGCGAGCACCTGGAAGCGAGTGCCCTCGGGCAGGCGCAGGATGCGGTCGACGATCTGCTGGGGCGTCTGGCGGACCAGCGCCTCGCCGGTCTCGGGGTCGTGGGGCACGCCGACGCGGGCGAAGAGCAGGCGCAGGTAGTCGTACACCTCGGTGACCGTGCCGACGGTCGAGCGCGGGTTGCGCGACGCCGACTTCTGGTCGATCGAGATGGCGGGCGAGAGGCCCTCGATGACGTCGCCGTCCGGCTTGTCCATCTGCCCGAGGAACTGGCGGGCGTAGGACGAGAGCGACTCGACGTAGCGGCGCTGGCCCTCGGCGTAGATGGTGTCGAACGCGAGCGAGGACTTGCCCGATCCGGACAGGCCGGTGAACACGATGAGCTGGTCGCGCGGCAGGTCCAGGTCGACGTCGCACAGGTTGTGCTCGCGGGCGCCGCGGATCGTGATCCGGTCGAGGGCCGCGCCCTTGGCGCCGGCCTTCTTCGTGGGCGTCTTCGCCGCGGTCTTCGCCGGGCTCTTGGCGGGGGTCGCCGCCGCGGACCCGGCGGGTGCGGCCTTGGTGCCCGCGCCGTTGCCGTTCGTCCGGGCGGGCTGCGTCGCTGCTCGTGCCATCGGGGCACGATGTTAGTTCTCCGAACACGTGTTCGGGACGCGAGTGGCAGCGGTCACCCCCTCTTCCACGACGGGGAGCGGCCGCGGGACCGACGGGAACCGGTGAGGGGAAGGCCGGGGGCCCGCTGCCATACTGACCGGCATGTCCTCCAGCAGCGGCGAGCTCTTCAGGATCACCACGTTCGGCGAGTCGCACGGCGGCGGCGTCGGCGTGGTGGTGGATGGGTGCCCGCCCCGGTTGGAGCTGTCCGAGGCGGACGTGCAGCCCGACCTGGACCGTCGTCGGCCCGGTCAGAGCCGGCTGGTGACGCAGCGGAACGAGAGCGACACGGTCGAGATCCTCTCCGGGGTGTACGACGGGCTGACGCTCGGCACCCCGATCGCCATGCTCGTGCGCAACGCCGACCAGCGGTCCGGGGCATACAGCGAGATGGCCGACCTGTACCGGCCGTCGCACGCGGACTGGACGACCGAGGCGAAGTACGGGATCCGTGCCGTCGCCGGCGGTGGACGTGCATCGGCGCGCGAGACGATCGGCCGGGTCGCCGCAGGCGCGATCGCCCGCAAGCTGCTCGCCGAGCGCTTCGGCATCGAGGTGCTGGGCTGGGTGTCGCAGATCCACGAGATCACCGGCCGGATCGACGCGTCGAAGGTCGGGTTCGAGGACGTCGAGGCGAGCCCGACGCGCTGCCCCGACCCCGAGGCCGCGCAGGAGATGGTCGAGGCGATCGAGCAGGCGCGCCGGGACGGCGACTCGCTCGGCGGCGTCGTGACGTGCGTGGCACGGGGTGTGCCGGCCGGTTGGGGCGAGCCCGTGTTCGACAAGCTCGAGGCGGACCTGGCGAAGGCCGTGATGTCGTTGCCGGCGTCCAAGGGCTTCGAGGTCGGCAGCGGCTTCGACTCGACCCGCATGACCGGCAAGGAGCACAACGATCCGTTCGTGCCCGGCCCCGACGGTCGACCCCGCACGACGACGAACCACTCGGGTGGCATCCAGGGCGGCATCTCGAACGGTGAGGAGATCCTGCTGCGCGTGGCGTTCAAGCCGACCTAGACGATCTCGTCCGAGCAGCAGACGTTGAACCGGGACAACGAGCCGGTGACCCTGGCGGCCAAGGGCCGCCACGATCCCTGCGTCCTCCCCCGAGCGGTGCCCCTCGTCGAGGCCGCCGTGCTGCTGGTCCTGGCCGACCACTGGCTGCGCCAGCAGGCCATCTCCACCTGAC
>JAFAFZ010000572.1 GCA_023423215.1 Actinomycetes bacterium | reverse complement strand
TCTGCTACGCCTTTAACTCTCGGTCCGCGACCGGGTTCCAGATGGGCGAGTCCCCGAGGTGGCACGACGGCCGCTTCTGGATGTGCGACTGGATGGCGGGTCAGGTGCTCGCCTTCGACGGCGACGGCGTTCCCGAGGTCGTGGCCAGGGTGGACGGTCTGCCGTTCTCGATCGACTGGCTGCCCGACGGCCGTCTGGTGGCGACGACACCCGGGGGTGTGGTCGTCGGCACGGACCTGGCTCCGTACGGCGCGGCGGGTCAGCCCTTCAACGAGATCGTGGTCGACGCCGCGGGCCGCGTCTGGGTGGACATGCCCGGCGCCATGCCGTGGGAGGAGCCGGAGCCCGGTCTGGTCGCCGTGGTGCTGCCCGACGGCACCAGTCGCCAGGTCGCGGACGACGTGTGGTTCCCGAACGGGATGGTGGTGCTGGATGACGACACGCTGGTCGTGGCCGAGTCGCACGCGGACCGGCTCACCGCCTGGACCATCACCGGCGACGGGAACCTGGTCGACCGTCGCGTCTGGGCCGACCTCGGTCCGGGCGCCGCACCCGACGGCATCTGCGCGGATGCCGAGGGAGCGATCTGGTACGCCAGCGTGCCGGGCGAGCGCTGCACCCGGGTGGCTCCCGGCGGCGAGGTGCTGGACAGCGTCGAGGCCGATCGCGGGTGCTTCGCCTGCATGCTCGGCGGCGACGACGGACGGACGCTGTTCGTCGTCGCCAACCGGTGGGACGAGTCCGGCGCGTCCGACGGGGTGGTGCTCACCCAGCGCGTCGAGGTGCCCCACGCCGGACGGCCGTGACGATCGGACGCCGGCGATAGGGTCATCGCCAGTCCGCCACGCCCGATCGGGGCCGAGATCCGGGAGCACGCCATGTCCGCGTTCGACGACGCCGAGTACGAACCCAGCCCCTGGGAGCCCATCGCCCAGGAGGTCGAGCGCTACGAGCGGACCGACGGCGCCGAGCCGAGCGATCTGGTCGGCGACGAGTGGATCGTGCTGTGGACCCTCGGTGCCAGGTCGGGCAACGTGCGCAAGACCCCGCTCGTGCGGGTCGCGGACGGCGAGGGCAACTACGCCGTGATCGGGTCGCAGGGCGGCGCGCCGACGAACCCGCAGTGGGTGCACAACCTGCGGGCGAACCCCGTCGCCCGTCTGCAGGACGGCGCCGCGCTCGTGGACTACGCGGTGCGAGAGGTCGACGGCGACGAGAAGGCCGAGTGGTGGGCACGCGCCAGCGCGGTGTGGCCGGACTACGACGCCTACCAGGCGGCGACGGACCGGGCCATCCCGCTGTTCGTGCTCGAGCCGAACGCCTGAGTCACGGCCCGGCGAGGGGCTGGGAGAGCGCCGCCGCGACCGCAGCCAACTGCGACGCCCGGAACTCGCGCACCACCGTCGCGCCCTGCACCAGGTCGAAGGCGTGGAACGCGCCCGGCACCACCACCAGCTCGCACGGCACGCCCGCCGCGCGCAAGCGCTCGGCGTGGGCGACGTCCTCGTCGTGGAACAGGTCCAGCGTGCCCACACCGATCCAGGCCGGCGGCAGTGCGGACAGGTCCTCACGCCGTGCGGGCACCGCCTCGACCGGCACCTCCGGCGAGCCGGGCTCGACCCCCAGGTACGAGCTCCAGCCGAACCGGTTCGACGTCGAGTTCCACAGCCGGAAGCAGCGCTCCTGAGCCGGCGGTCCGGCCAGGACGGTGCGGTCGTCCAGCATCGGGTAGACGAGCAGCTGGAACGCCGGGGCGACCTCACCCCGGTCGACCGCCAGCGCGGTCAGCGCGGCGGCCAGCCCCCCGCCCGCGCTCGCACCGCCGATGACGATGCGGGTCGGGTCGACGTCAGGCTGCGCCGCCAGCCACCGCAGCGCGTGGTAGCAGTCCTCGATCGGGCCCGGGTGCGGGTGCTCGGGTGCCAGCCGGTGGTCGACCGCCACGACGACGGCACCGAGTGCGTCCGCCAGCTCGCGGCAGCCGGCGTCGTCCTGCGCCGGGGAGCCCATGACGTAGCCGCCGCCGTGGATCCACAGCACCCCGGGACCCGGCGCGGCGATCGACGCAGCGGGCGAGCGGTGCACGCGCAGCCCGACGTCGTCCGCGCGGTCGATGGTGACCCCGGCGGGCGGGCGCCGTCGCGAGAGCAGGCGGTCGCCCAGTCGGACGTAGCGCAGCGACCGCGGGCCGATGGGCTGGCGGGGCAGGAACCTGGCGGCCCGACGCAGCTCGGGGTGGAACTCGCAGCTCGACATGACCTTCCCATCGCTCGGACCGACGAGGCGCCGGTCGATCGGGTGATGCTCGCGCGCCGGCGCGTTCGCTGCGCCGGATCCTTCCGACCCGCCGACAGGACGAGCCCGGCGTGTGGCTGGGAGCCGCACGCCGGGCTCACGCCCCATCGACTCAGTGGTCGTGGTCCTCGATGCGGAAGGTCCAGGTCTGGACGCCCGAGGTCAGCTCCTCTCCCGTCGCGGCCAGCACGCCGGTGACCTCGATGTCGACCGTGTACTCACCGGGCTCGGTGAAGCTCCAGTTGCGGTGCGCGTGGGCGTGGTGCGAGAGGTCGAGCGACTGCGGCAGCGGTGCACCGCTGTCGAACTGGAAGGTCGGCACCCCCAGCCCGTCCGTGCTCCAGACGCCCAGGGTTCCGGGACCGCTGATCGAGCGGACGTGCATCGTGACGGTGTCGTCGACCAGGTCACCGGCGGCCGCGCCGTGCACGCTCCACCCGCCGTCCAGGGTCCAGATCGGCGTGCCGGCAGCGCCGAGCGGAGCGAAGCCCGGGTCGTCACCGACGATCGATTCGTTCGGGTGGCCGAGGGCCAGGACGACGTCCTCGGGGTGGAGCTGCTCCTCGTGGTCGGCGTGGTCGATGCCGACGTGGAAGTGGTCGCCGTGCAGCTCGATCGACACGACGTCCAGGTGGGCGTCGTCGGTGATCACCGCGCGGTCGTCGGGCGGCTCCACGTCCGGCCCGGGGGGCGGGACGCACGCGACCGCACCGAGTACGACGGTCGCCGCGATCGCCATTGCAGCCAGTCGGCTGCGGTTGTGCTGCTTCACCATGGGTACCTCCGTGGTGTGTTGTGGGTGAACAGGTCGCGGCTCAGGGACGCCGTCCGCCGTGCCGCTCGACGAGCGCCGAGGCCCAGGAGCACGAGCGCTGCGCCGGACGCGGCGAGCGGGAGGACGGTGCCGCCGGTGCGGGCGAGCGAGCCGGTGTTCGTGGTGTTCGACGCGCCGGCGGAACCCGACGACGCGGCGCCTCGAGCGCCGGCCGTGGGAACGGCGGACGGTGCCGTGGCGCCCACCGCGGCGGACGTCGGACCTGCGCCTCCCGCAGGCGCACCCGTCCCCGACGGGACGGTCGTCGCAGGGATCGGGGTGTCCTCCCACGGGATCGGCGGCGTCGCGTCGCCGACGAGGACGACGTAGGTCGCCGTGGTCGACACAGCCGTGCCGTCGGACAGCGTCGCAGCGACCTCGAACGTGACGCGGTAAGCGCCCTCCGCTCCGAACGCCCAGCTCGCGTGCGCGTGGGTGCGGATCGGGACGCTGGTCGAGTTCGGCACGCCGCCGTCGCCGTCGAAGATGACCGACGGGTTGCCGAACTGGTCCGTCGTGAACAGCGCGAAGGATCCCGGACCGTCGACGCCGGCCAGTCGCAGGGTCACGGCGTCGTCGGCGACCTGTCCCTGGGAGATGCGCTCGGTGCTCCAGCCCGGCCACAGCAGTGCTGGGTCCTGGACCTGGGGCAGCATCCACAGGTCGGAACCGGCGGGGCCGAGGAACGAGAACGCCGGGGCGTCCGGCACCCGGAGGCGGGCTGCGTCACCGACACGGGCCTGGACCTCGGAGGGACGCCGGAAGACCGGACCGCCGGGGCGGGTGTCGTCCTTGAGCTGCACGACGAGCCGGGCGCCGTCCACCGTCACCTCGATCAGGTCGACGTGGCCTGCATCGAGCACCACGCGCTCGCCGGCCTGGGCTGGCGCGATCGGTTCTCCGACGGCGGTGGGGGCCACCTCGCCGATCGGCGGCGCAGGAGGACGCACCGTGTCGTGCACCGTCGGCGGTGGGCCGTGGGGCGCCACGGCGACGGTGGTCGTGGGTGCGGCCGCCAGCGTCGTCGAGGGTGCGGCCGGCGGCGCGGACGTGGGCGGAGCCGGCAGCGCGGTCGTGGTGGTGGTGCCGTCGCTCGGCCAGGTCGGCGGCGCCGTGGTGGACGTGGACGTGTGCACCGTGGGGGTGTCATCGGTCGCCGCCGGCGTGGACGCGGTCGGGGTCGGCGCTGCGGACACGCCGCTGTCGGCGGACCCCGGGTGCGGGGACGGCGCGCAGGCGATCAGCAGGACGGCGAGGGCGATGGGGGCGGTGGTGCCGGCGACGCGGCGGGTGGTGCGCAGGGACATGTGTGCTCCTCCTCGGCGCAGGACGCCGGGCGATCGGGTGGGATGGGGATCGGACCGCAGGGCCGGCGGACGGGCCCGCGCCCGCCCGCCCCGCCCCTGGCGCGTCAGGCCGGCAGGTCGCCGACGACGAAGGTGTACGGGACGGGTCCGGACGTGACCGCCGTGCCGTCGGCGAGCGTCGCCGTGGCACGGAAGGTCAGCGTGTAGGTCCCGAGCGCACCGAAGGCCCACGTGAAGTGCGAGTGCACGCCGGTCGGCGTCGCGTAGGTCTGCGGCCACGGGCTGTTCGACGTGAACTTCACCGACGGCGTGCCGAACGCGTTCGTGTTGTAGAGGTGGAACGAGCCGGGCCCGACGACCGAGTCGACGACCCAGTTCACGGTGTTGCCGGCGAGCACACCCGCAGGGATGCGCTCGGTCGACAGCCCCGGCCACAGCAGGTTGCCGTTCTGCACCTGGGGCAGCAGCCACACCGAGCTCCCGGGCGTCCCCAGGAAGGCGTAGGCCCCAGCCGGGTTCGGCACCGTCGTCTGCGCTCCTTGCGGCCCGGGGCCGCCCTTCACCCGCAGGATCGTCTCGTCCGGCTCGCGCCACACCACCCCGGGCGCTGCGAGCCGCGAGTCGTCCTTGATCTGCACCTTCAGCGAGGCGCCGTCGACCGTCACCTCGACGACATCCGCGTGGCCGACGTCCATCACGTGACGCGGGGCGACCGTCGTCGTGGTCGACGTCGTGCTCGTCGTGGTGGACGGCCCGGGTCCGGGTGGGACGTCCGGGACACATGCGGTCACCAACGCCGGCACCGCCAGCAACGGCACCGCCAGCACCGCTCGTGTTCGCTTCATGGGTCGTCTCCTTCGTGCATCGCCGTCGCCGTTCGTGACGACGGCGCGCAACTTAGGAATCGTTCTCGATATTGTCAATAACGAGAATCAATCCTGTTACTGTGCTGCTCCGTGCGAGTCCCCCACCTCCGCTCCGCCCGCCGGCTCGCCGTGCCGACCGTGCTCGCGGCGTTGCTCCTCGCCGGCTGCACCGCGCCCCGGTCGCTGCACTCGGAGGACGGGCGCGTCCAGGTGGTGACGACGACCGGGATCCTGGCGGACCTGGCACGCCACGTCGGTGGCGACCGCGTCGAGGTCGTGTCGTTGGTGTCCGACCGGGCCGACCCGCACGTGTACGAGCCGTCCCTGCGCGACGTCCGCAACGTCGTCCACGCGGACGTGGCCTTCAGCAACTACCTGCTCCTCGAGCAGCAGTCGATCATCCGCACCCTCGACGCGAACCTGCCGGAGGGCACACCGAACGTCTCCCTCGCGGAGGGCGCGGTGAAGTACGCGGCCGAGATCATCCCGCTGGTCGAGGACGTCTCGTTGGACACGATCTGGCTCGGCATGCGGGTGCGGGGCACCGGCGCCGGACGTGGCGCCGACCGCTCCTCGGACGTGCTGCTGCAGGCGGTCGACGTGGAGGGCCCGGGGGACGTCGTGGCCTACCTCACGGAGTCGTTCGGACGACCCCGGTTCTCGGTCGACTCCTCGGACGGGTTCGACGCGGCCGACGGGTATCGCGACGACACCACCGCCCTGCCACCCGACGCCCACACGCACATGAGCTGGGCCTTCACCGAGCCGGGCGTGTACCGGCTGACCTTCCGTGCGCAGCTCGCGGTGGACCACCGGTCCCGGCCCGAGCAGCTCGGCGAGCAGACCTACACCTTCGCCGTCGGCGTCGAGCCGACGAAGGTGCCGGAGCTCCGGGGTGCGCAGGTGCTCGACCGCGGTCACGCGGACGTCACCGTCGACGTCGACACCGGGGAGCTGCTCCTGCTGTGGGACCCCGAGGGCGGCGGTGATCACACCCAGGTCGAGGTCGACCCCCGCGACGCCGTGATCGAGGTGCCGAACACGGCGTTGCACGAGGTCCCGCCGGACCCCGGCTTCCGGTTCCTGGGTCGCGCCGGCGAGCAGGTCCACCAGCTGCCCCAGGCCGTGCTGGGCAAGCACGTGCACGGAGAGATCGACCCGCACCTGTGGCAGGACGTGCGCAACGCCATCGCCTACGTCGAGCTGATGCGCGACACGCTGATCGGCGTCGATCCCGAGGGCGCGGCCGCCTACCGAGCGAACGCCACCGAGTACGTGCGGGAGCTCGAGGCGCTCGACGCCCAGGTGCGGCGCACCATCGCCGAGATCCCGGAGTCCCACCGGCACCTCGTCACCACCCACGACGCGTTCGGCTACCTGGCCGCGGCCTACGACGTGCAGGTGTCGGGCTTCGTGACCCCGAACCCGTCCGCCGAGCCGTCGCTGGCCGACCGACGCCGCCTGGCCGCGACCATCCGCAACCTGCGGATCCCGGCGGTGTTCCTCGAACCGAACCTGATCGCGCGGGCGTCGACGCTCACCGAGGTGGCCGAGGAGCAGCACGTCGAGGTCTGCCCCATCTACGGCGACACCTTCGTCGACGGCATCGACTCCTACGTCGAGATGATGCGCGCCAACGCAGAGTCGCTGCGGCGGTGCCTGTCGTGACCATCCCGCACCCACACCGCCACGGCGCCGACCCCAGGAGCAGCTCGACCATGTCCACCCCCCACCGGTCCCGGCGGATCGCAGCGGTGCGCCGCCTGCTCGCTGGAACCGCCGCGGTCCTGGTCGGGACCATCCTGGCGACGGTCCCCGTGGCCGCACAGGAGGACGACCCGACCCTGGACCAGCACCTCGACGCCGACCAGGGGATCGCGACCGAGGCGGCCGTGCTCTCCACGGGCCACGTCGACATCGGTCCACGCTTCGTGGACGACGAGTGGACGCTGATGGTCCACGACGACACCACGTCACCGTCGGCGTGGCGCGACCTCTCGCGCACCGTGCTGCAGGTCGGCGACGCGGCGCTCGCCACGATCCCCGACGACCCGACCTACGGGTTCCTGGGTCTGGCGGCGGGCGCCGAGGTCCACGGCGCGCCCCAGACCCAGGACCCCGAGGTGGTCTGGGTCGGCTGGAACACCCAGGACCCCGAGGTGATGGAGCGCATCGACCGCGGCGCCACGTTGACCCTCTTGGGGGTCGAGGGTCCGGGGACGGTGACCATGTACCTCCAGTCCGGCAACTTCGGTGCGCCCGAGGTGCTGTGGGACTCGACGGTCGCCGACCCCCAGCCGCTGTGGGTCGACGTCAACACGCACACCCACGCGAACTGGGTCTTCAGCGAGCCCGGCATCCACCTCGTGACGGTTCAGGCCTCGGCGGACCTCATCGACGGGACCTCGGTGGACGACGTCCAGGTGGTGCGCTTCGCGGTCGGCGACTCGACCTCGACCGACGAGGCGCTCGCCGCCGAGGTCCCCGACCGGGTGGACGCACCCGGTGACGACGCGTCCGCTCCGGGAACGTCGGCCGACCGCACCGACGTGGTCGACGCCACGGCGACGGACGGATCGGGCTCGGTGCTGCTGGTCGTGGCGATGGTCGGTGCGGCGGTCCTGCTGGCCGCAGCGGTCGTCGTGGTCGTGCTGCGGGGCGCGCGGGCGAAGGCTCGGGCCGAGCAGGAACTGGGCGCCGATCGCGACGGCGGTCCGGCGTGAGCGTGCTGCGGGTCCGGGGCCTGGCCGTCGAGCTCGGCGGTCGGCGGGTCCTGCAC
>JAFAFZ010000564.1 GCA_023423215.1 Actinomycetes bacterium | reverse complement strand
CCCTCCTGGCGGACCGCGCGCCAGAGTCCGTCCATGCCGTCGAAGTGCGTGTAGACGGCCATCGTCGACACGCCGGTGCCCTCGACCAGCGACCGCAGGGTGACCTGCTCGCGTCGAGCGACCATCGAGGCGGCTCGCTCGATGAGCTGGCGTCGGACGGTGGGGGATGCGGAGCGGGCCATCGCAGAAGACTCTAGCCAAGGTGAGATAGCATTGCTATGCTATGGAAAAGCAACCGCTGTCGCGGTTCGATGGCGACCCACCGACCCAAGGAGCTCCACATGGCCCTCGACGTGCTCAACCCCGCCGGCATCCCCCAGCCCGACATCTACCGACAGGTCTCGGTGGCCACGGGCTCGCGCTTCGTGTTCGTCGCCGGCCAGGTGGCGCGGACGGCCGAGGGCGAGCCGGTCGGCGTCGGCGACCTGGCCGCCCAGGTCGAGCAGGCGTACCGCAACCTCGTCACCGCGCTCGCGGGCGCCGGGGCCGACTTCTCGGACGTCGCGAAGCTCACGGTGTACGTCGTCGACTGGTCGCCCGAGAAGATGGACGCGCTCGTCGACGGCGCCATGCGGGTCGTCGCGGAGCTCGGCATCGACCCGCTCCGCCCGCTCACGCTGATCGGCGTGCAGTCGCTCGGCGAGCCGGACCTGCTGGTCGAGGTCGAAGCGATCGCCGTCCTCGACTGAGCGCGTCAGCCGGTCAGGGCCAGCAGCTCGTCGCGGTCGGGTCCGAGTGGTGCCTCGGGCGGTCGCTCGTCGCGCTGCTGGAAGACGGCCATGACACGACCGAGGACGTCGGTGTCCTTCATCAGCGAGTCCGGCGCCTCGAGCAGGTTGAGCATGCGCAGGAAGGCACGCAGCACGACCGGGTCGACGCGCAGGGCCGGCATGAGCCCGTCCCGCAGCAGCTCCCGGGCGAAGTCCGCGGGGTCGACCTCGGTGCTCGCCGGCGCGTCGCCATCATCCGGCACGCTGCCGCTGGCCTCGAGACCGGCGGCCTGCTCGGCCGCCCGTCGGGCCATGCGATCCTGCGCGACCGCGGCGCGGTACCACGGCGTGACCTCTCGTCCGGACGCCGCCTCGTAGGCCCGTGCTCGGGCGTCGTGGTCCAGCCCGTGGTCGTCGAGGGCGTCGGCGAGCAGCTCGGCCTGGACCACCGCGAGGCTGCAGCCGCGGCCGTAGAGCGGGTTGGTGCACGTGTGCGCGTCGCCGATCGCGTGCAGGCCGAGGACGAGGGGGACGCCCTCCGCGTCCAGGAACTCGCGTCGACGGTTGAGCAGGCCCGCCATGACGTTCACGTCGGTGATCGGGACGGCGCGGTCGGCCTCGACGTGCGCAGCGGTGCCGGGCACCGAGGCCGCAGCACGCAGGAACTCGTCGCCGTCCAGGAGGCGGCGGCGCAGTTCGGTGTCGTGGACCCCTGTGGCCAGCGTCACCGAGTACGTGCGGTTGTCGCCCTGGAAGACGCCGAACTTCAGGTAGCCGAGGTCTCCGCCGACCGGGCCGACCTGCGGCGGGTACTCCGCGCCCTCCCGCAGCCGGAAGAAGCGGGAGAAGTAGACGATCCCGGTGTCCTCGATCGTCTCGGGCAGCTCGACGTCCACGTCGCCCAGGAGCGACGGCAGGTCGTTGCGTCGCCCGCCCGCGGCGACGACCAGGTCCGCGTCCAGTCGGCGCCCGTCGCTGAGCTCGACGCCGGTGACGACCACCGGCTCGCCGGGACGGCGCGGTGTGGTGCACAACCCGGTGACGCCCACGCCGTGCAGGAGCGACGCACTGCCCTCGTGCAGGACGGTGTGGCGCAGGACCCACTCGAAGGTGGTGCGACGACACGCGATGGCGACCAGGTCCTCGTCGCCCGGCATCGGCGTGCGGTCCATGCCCTCGGGCAGCATGGCGATGAACTCCATCGGCGTCGCCCCGGCGTCGTAGAGCGCGTCCAGCACGTCCGGGTGCCGGTCCCGCAGCAGGTTCCGCAGTCGGGCGAGGAAGGCGTGGGAGTGGCGCACCTGCGGCGCGCCACGGCGATCCCAGTCGAACGCGCCGTGGGCGTCGGCCGGCATGGGGGTGTCGTCGCGCTCGACCAGCACGACCTCGTGGCCCCGGCGGCCCGCGGCCAGCGCGAGGCCCAGGCCGGCGATGCCCGCGCCGATGACTGCGATCCGTGCCACCGTCGACGTCCCCCTCCCGGCGCAGTGCCCCCGCACTTGACCGGTCGGTCAAGAACGTACCGAGCGGCCGGGCGTCCGACAAGGCGCACTGCGAGGGGCGGTTAGCACTCGGGCGTTCTGAGTGCTAGAACGCATTGGCACTCTTCTGCCGCGAGTGCCAACCGACGGACACCCGTGCACCTGCCGGGTCCCGGTGGTCGACCGCCGGACCCGGTTGGCGGCATCGAGTGGCAGCGCAGATCCAACGGAGGACCCTCATGGCCAAGACCATCTCGTTCGACGACTCGGCTCGTCGCAAGCTCGAAGCGGGCATGAACCAGCTCGCCGACGCCGTGCGCGCCACCCTCGGCCCGACGGGCCGCAACGTCGTGCTCGACAAGAAGTGGGGCGCCCCGACGATCACCAACGACGGCGTGTCCATCGCCAAGGAGATCGAGCTCGAGGACCCCTACGAGAACATCGGCGCGAGCCTCGTGAAGGCGGGCGCTAAGAAGACCGACGACGTCGCCGGTGACGGCACGACGACCGCCACGGTGCTCGCCTGGTCGATGGTGCGTGAGGGCCTGCGCAACCTCGCCGCCGGTGCGAACCCGGTCGGCATCAAGCGCGGCATCGAGCTCGCAACCACCCGCGCCACCGAGAAGATCCAGGAGCTCGCGGTCGACACCGACTCCAAGGAGCAGATCGCCCAGGTCGCCGGCATCTCGGCCGCTGACGCGACGATCGGCGAGACCATCGCCGAGGCGATCGACAAGGTCGGCAAGGACGGCGTCATCACCGTCGAGGAGTCGAACACGTTCGGCATCGAGCTCGACTTCGCCGAGGGCATGCGCTTCGACAAGGGCTTCATCTCGCCCTACTTCGTGACCGACGCCGATCGCCAGGAGGCCGTCCTCGAGAGCCCCTACGTGCTGTTCGTCGGCTCGAAGATCTCGAACATCCGTGACCTCGTGCCGGTGCTCGAGAAGGTCATGCAGACCAACCGTCCGCTGGTGATCGTCGCCGAGGACGTCGACGGCGAAGCGCTCGCGACGCTGGTGGTCAACAAGATCCGCGGCACCTTCACCTCGGTCGCCGTGAAGGCTCCGGGCTTCGGTGAGCGCCGCAAGGCGATGCTGGCCGACATGGCCGTGCTGACCGGCGGCCAGGTCGTTCTCGAGGAGGTCGGCCTGAAGCTCGACACCATCGGCCTCGACGTGCTCGGCCAGGCCGACAAGGTCGTCGTCACGAAGGACGAGAC
>JAFAFZ010000561.1 GCA_023423215.1 Actinomycetes bacterium | reverse complement strand
GAACCCGAGCCGGAGCCGGAACCCGAGCCGGAGCCGGAACCCGAGCTGCTGCACGGCGTCCCGGTGTCGTACTCGCGAGGCCAGACGGTCCTGCACCCCGACCGCGACGGCTACGTCGCCCTGATCTCGTCGCTGCGCGACGAGGGCTGGTGGGTCTGCGTGGACCTGGCCGGCGTCGACTACCTCGGCTTCACCGCGGATCGGGCGCTGCCGCCGGGCGTCGCGCCGGAGCGCGTCGAGGTGGCGCTGGTGCTGCGCAACCACGCCGAGCGCAGCATGCTGCGCGTGCGGGTCCAGGTGCCGGCCGAGGAGCCGACGCTGCCCTCGATCGTGGCCGTGCACCCCGGGGTCGAGAACCCCGAGCGAGAGGTCTACGACATGTTCGGCATCGCCTTCGAGGGCCATCCGGACCTCAGCCGCATCCTGATGCCGGACGAGTGGGACGGGCACCCGCTCCGCAAGGACTACGACGTGGGACGCATCCCCGTGCAGTTCAAGGGCGTGAGCTCGGCTCGTTGAGCCGGGCACCGCACGCGTCCGAGCACCGCACGAGCTGCCCGACACGGAAGACCACCGCCAGATGACCACCACCGACATCTCCACCCTGAACTCGGCGCTCGAGCGCCTCACCGGCGACCACGCCGTGCTGCGCATGTCCGAGACCGAGGCGGAGGAGCGCTCCGGCTACCAGCCCCCCACCGAAGAGGGCATGGGCGAGCGCATGATCATGAACATGGGCCCCCAGCACCCGTCGACGCACGGCGTGCTGCGGCTCGTGCTGGAGATGGACGGCGAGACGATCCTGCGCTCGAAGCCGGTCATCGGGTACCTGCACACGGGCATGGAGAAGACCGGCGAGGAGCTGACCTACCTCCAGGGTCCGACGAACGTCACCCGCATGGACTACGCCAGCCCGCTCTTCAACGAGCTGGTGTTCTCGCTCGCCACCGAGCAGCTGATCGGGCTCGAGGTGCCGGAGCGGGCGCAGTGGATCCGCATGCTCATGTGCGAGCTGAACCGCATGAGCTCGCACATGCTGTTCCTGGCGACCAACGGCATGGACCTCGGCGCCGTCGGCATGATGATCTACGGCTGGCGCGAGCGCGAGGAGCTGCTCCGCTTCTTCGAGGCCGTCACCGGCCTGCGGATGAACCACAACTACATCCGCCCGGGCGGCGTCGCCGCCGACCTGCCGGGCGGGTGGCAGGAGGAGCTCGAGGCGATCCTCGACGTCATCCCGGACCGACTCGCCGAGTTCGACCTGCTGATGACGGGCCAGCCGATCTGGCGGGAGCGACTCCAGGGCGTGGGCGTCATCACCGCGGAAGAGGCCCTGGCGCTGGGCGCCACCGGCCCGATCCTGCGCTCGACCGGCTACGCCTGGGACCTGCGCCGCGACGAGCCGTACCTGCGCTACGACCAGGTCGACTTCGACGTCATCGCCGGTTCCTACGGCGACTGCTTCGACCGCTACGCGATCCGCCTCCAGGAGATCCGGGAGTCGATTCGCATCGTGCGGCAGATCATCGACAAGATGCCCGACGGCGATTACCGCAGTCAGGACAAGAAGGTGACCCCGCCGCCACGGGCCCGCATCGACGAGTCGATGGAAGCCCTCATCCACCACTTCAAGATCTTCACCGAGGGCTTCAAGGTGCCCGAGGGCGAGGTCTACGTCGCGGTGGAGAGCCCCCGTGGCGAGCTCGGTTGCTACCTCGTGTCCGACGGGTCGTCCAAGCCCTACCGGATGCACATCCGTGGACCGAGTTTCGTGAACCTGCAGAGCCTCCCCCACCTCATGAAGGACTCCTTCCTCGCCGACACCGTGGCGATCGTCTCCTCCGTCGACCCGATCATGGGCGAGGTGGATCGCTAGTGGCTCGCTTCTCCTCCGAGAACGAGGCGCTGGCCCGCCAGATCATCGCCCGGTACCCGCGCGCGAAGTCGGCGACCATCCCGCTGTGCCACCTGGCCCAGGAGCAGGACGGCTACCTGGCCGACGACGCGATGGCCCACATCGCCGAGCTCGTCGGCTGCACCTCGGCCGAGGTGCTGGGCACCGCGAGCTTCTACGAGATGTTCAAGCGCCACCGGGTCGGGAAGTACTGCCTGAACGTGTGCACGAACATCTCGTGCCAGCTGCTCGGCGGCGAGGAGCTGCTCGAGCACGCGGAAGAGGTGCTGGGCGTTCGCTCCGGCGGCACGACGGCCGACGGAATGTTCACCCTCGAGGACGTCGAGTGCATCGCGGCGTGCACCGAGGCGCCGGCCGTGCAGGTCAACTACCGCTTCTTCCACCGCCTCTCGACCGAGGACCTGGACCAGCTCATCGCGGACCTGCGCAGCGGGGCGCTCGACGACGTCGTCCCGCCGCACGGCACGCTGGGCAGGGTCCGCCAGGACCTCGGCGCCGATCGCATCGCGAACATCACGGCGCCCGAGTCCCAGGGCGAGCCGGTCTGGATCCAGCGCCACCGCGAGCTGGCCGAGGCCGCCGCGGCGGCGGACGCCGGGTCG
>JAFAFZ010000537.1 GCA_023423215.1 Actinomycetes bacterium | reverse complement strand
GAACGCCGCGGACGACAGGCCGGCGAGCACTCCGACGACCACGGCGAAGCCGCCGAGCCGCGCCGTGCGGGCGACCCGTGCCCCGAGGTGCCGTTCAGCCGTGTCGTCCATGGGCGCTCCGCGGTCCCCGACGTGGCACGGCGGGGGGTCAGGCCAGCTCGACCAGGTCGAGCATCGCGTCGTCGAAGTGGTCGAGCTGCCCTTCCGGCATCATCAGCGCACGATCCGGTCGCAGCGCGCGGACGAACTCGGGGTCGTGGCTCACCAGCACGATCGTTCCCGGCCACTCCGCCAGCGACGCGCCGATCGCGGTGCGCGACATCGGGTCGAGGTTGTTCGTCGGCTCGTCGAGCAGCAGCACGTTGTGCCCGCCGACGACGAGCTGGGCGAGCGCCAGCTTCGTCTTCTCGCCGCCCGAGAGCGTGCCGGCGTCCTGGAACGCCTTGTCGCCGGACAGCCCGAACATGCCCATCACCCCGCGCAGCTCGCGATCGCCGACCGAGGCGGAGGCGCGCATGTGGTCGAGCAGGCTCCGGCCGTCCTCGATGCCCTCGTGCTCCTGCGCGTAGTACCCGATGCTGGTGCGGCCGCCCGTGCGCACGGTGCCGGCGTCCGCGTCGAGGCGACCGGCCAGCACCTTGAGCAAGGTCGTCTTCCCCGCGCCGTTGAGGCCCATGATGATGAGCCGCTCACCACGGCCCACGTCGAAGGCGACGTCCGCGAAGACGTCGACCGCTCCGTAGGACTTGGCGACGCCGGAGGCGGCGAGGACCTGGCGGTCGGACTCGGGGGGCGTCGGCAGCTTCACCGTGATGGTGCGACGGTGCTCGGGAGCGACGACCCGATCCGCCTCGAGGCGCGCGGCCCGGGCGTCGAGCGACTTCGCGACCCGGGCGCGCTTGGCGCTCTGACCGCGCATCGAGTCCGCCTGCTGGGCGAGTCGGGTGATCTCCTTGCGCTGACGGCCGGCGAGCCGGGTCAGGCGTTCCTCGTCCGCCTCGCGAGCCTGGAGGTACTTGGTGTACGTGCCTCGGTACTCGATCAGCGTGCCGGAGGCGTCCTCGGCCTCGCGGTCCAGGTGCATCACGCGGGTGATCGCGTCGTCGAGCAGTCCCAGGTCGTGGCTGATGACCACCAGGGCGCCGCGGTGGTTGCGCATGTACTGCAGCAGCCAGTCGCGTGCGTCCGCATCGAGGTGGTTGGTCGGTTCGTCCAGGAGGAGCAGATCGCTGCCGGCGAAGAGGATGCGGGTCAGCTCGAGCCGTCGACGTTCGCCACCCGAGAGGGCACCGACCCGGAGGTCCAGCCGATCGGGACGCAGTCCGAGCCCGTCCGCGATGCGGCGCGCCTCGGACTCGGCGGCGTACCCGCCGAGCGCCTCGAAGTGCTCGTGCGCCGCCGAGAAGCGCTCGATGTTCTCGCTCGAGGCGTCCTCCTCGAGCGCCACGGTGAGCTTCTCGATGCGATCGAGCGCCTCGTCCAGGCCACGACCGGACAGGACGTGCATCAGGCACTTGGTGTCCGGCGGGGTGTGGTCGCTGCGTGGGTCCTGCGACAGGTAGCCGGTCGCAGGGGCGCGGGTCACGGTGCCGGAGCGTGGCGCCGTGGCGCCGCCGAGCACGCGGAACAACGTGGTCTTCCCGGCTCCGTTCCGGCCGACGAGACCGACCTTGTCGCCGGCGCGCACGTCGAACGAGGTGTCGGTGACGATGCGCTTGGTGTCGATCTCGACCGTGAGGTCGCGGGCGATCAGCGACATGGGACGAAGGGGGTCATGAGGGGCTCTCGGTGCAGGGGGACCGTCCAGCATCGCACCGACCACCTGGGCGCCACCATGCAGTTCGCCCCGATGCGCCGGACGTCACCTCCGGTCGACCTCACCCGCGCGGGCGGCTCACTCGAAGAGCAGGCCGTAGTTCGCGCCGGCTCGGAGGTGGTGGCCGCCGTCGATCGGCAGGTTCACGCCGCTGATCCACGACGACTCGGGGCCGGCCAGGAAGCGCACGGCCTCGGCGATGTCCTCGACGGTGCCGACGCGGGAGATCGGCATGCCGGCCAGGTAGTCGTCGAGCAGCTTGCCGCCGGCGGTGATGAAGGCCATCAGCTCGTCGTCGACGATGCCGGGCTGCACGCTGTTGACGCGGATCCCGTCGGCCCCGAGCTCCTCGGCGGCGCTGCGGCACAGCATGTCGATGCCGGCCTTGGACGCGCCGTAGGCCCACAGGAAGCGGTGCGGGAAGGCGCCCGCTCCCGAGGACATGCCGATGATCGAACCGCCGCCGGCGGCCCGCATGGCGGGGACCGCCGCCTTGATCGAGAGCATGGTGCCGACCAGGTTCACGTCGACGGTGGCGCGCAGCGCCTCGGCGTCCGCGTCGGCGAAGGGGCCCATGTGCATCGATCCGCCGGCGTTGGCGAAGAGGATGTCCAGGCCGCCGGTCGGCTCGGCGGCGAACGCGACCGCTGCGGTGATCTGCGCCTCGTCGGTGACGTCGGCGACGATGTGGCGGACCGAGCCGCCCTCGCCCACCACCGCCGAGATCTGCTCGACCGCGCCGACCAGCTTGTCCTCGGTGCGCCCGCAGATCGTGACGTGCGCCCCGTCGGTGGCGAGCTTGATCGCCGAGCCCAGCCCGATGCCGCTGCCGCCCCCGGTGACGAGCGCGGTGCGTCCGGTGATCGAGGTCGTGGTCATGTGGGCTCCCCTGTCGAGTGTCGGCGGACTCGACCCCCCGTGGGTCGGCCGGCACGTGCGAGGCGCAAGTATGGCCCTTCAGGCGCGGGCGAACATCTCGTGGACCTTGCGGAGCACGCTGCTCCGCGACTCCATCTGTTCGTCGAGGTACGCCGGAACGGGGTAGCTCGACGAACGGATCAGAACCGGCCGCGCCTGCCGCGGCTCAGCAGGTGCCGTTGCGCCCGAAGACCTGCGTCCAGTACGCCTCGCCGTCGGCTGCGTGGGCGAGGCCGAACCCGACGTGCTCGTAGGTCGACGAGAGCAGGTTGTTGCGGTGGCCGGTCGAGCCCATCCAGCCCCCCATGACGGCCCCGACGTCCGGGTAGCCGCCGGCCACGTTCTCGGCGAGGGCGTTCCATCCGGTGTAGCCCGCGCCCTCGGCGCGCTGTCGCATGGTGGAGCCGCCGCTGCCGGTGTGGCTCATGTGGTCGACCGAGGCCTGGAAGTCCGACTGGCCCTGGGCGGCCACCTGCAGCGTGCCGCACAGCTGCAGCGGCGGGACACCGGCCTCGGCGCGGCGAGCGTTCACCTGTCCGAGCATGTCGTCGACCCACGGCGAGTTGGCCGGGGGCGCGCCACCGCAGGCCCCGAGGACCAGCAGGGCGGCGGGCAGCACGATCAGCAGGACGCGGCGCATGGCTCTCTGATCGGCACGCGATCGGGGGGTGCTTGAGCGCAGGACCACCCCGGTGCGGGACGTCGCCCCGATCCGGGGACCGGGAGCGCGAGCACCGCGGCCACGCCGACCCGCGGAGCTTCGTGCGGCCTACGGTGCGGCCGTGCCCGAGATCCCGACCCCCGAGCTCGGCAGCCGCCACGTCGTGGCCGAGGGCCGCGACCGGGTGCTGCACCTGCGCCTGGACCGTCCCGAACGTCGCAACGCGGTGACCCAGGACATGTACCGAGCGCTGAAGCGGGCGGCGGTGTGGGCGGACGGGCAACCCGAGCTGGACGCGGTCTGTCTGACCGGGACCGACGAGTGGTTCGCGGCGGGCGGCGACATGTCGGGCGTGGCCGAGGACCCCGACGGCCTGGCGGCCGAGTGGGACCCGACGGACCACTTCCCGTTCCGCCACCTCGAGCGGTGCGGTGTGCTCTGGGTCGCGCGGATCAACGGCCTTGCGCACGCGGGTGGGCTGCTGCTGGCGCTGCACTGCGACGTGAGCATCGCCTCGGATCGTGCGTCGTTCCGCGCGCCGGAGCTGCTGCGTGGCATCCCGGATCCGTTCCTGACCGCACGCCTCGCCGAGTTCGTCGGCCTGGCTCGGGCGCGGTACCTGCTGTTCAGCGCGGCCACGGTGCCCGCGACCGAGGCGGCGGCGATGGGCCTGGTGGGCCGCGTCGTGCCGCACGCCCAGCTCGACGACGCGGTCGACGAGGTCCTGGCCGCGATCGCCGCCACGGGGCCGGCCGCTCGACGCGCCGTGAAGCAGGACCTGAACCGTCGGCTGGCGCCGCCGGACACGCAGCTGTTCTTCCGCGCGATCCGCTCGCCCGAGATGGTCGAGGGCATGGCGGCCTTCGTCGAGAAGCGGTCACCCGAGTGGCCGAGGGACCCAGCGACGTGAGCGGGCGACCCACCTTCACCCGGGCCCAGGTGCTCGCCCACCGGTTCGCGGCCCAGGGCCTGGACCGCGGGACCGACGATCCGCGCCGGGTCGCCGCGTGGGACCTCGGTCTGCAGAACACCCCCGACGGCGCCGCCGCGCAGAGCCTGGCGGCGCGCCTGGTGGGCGGTGCCGCACACGTGCCCGACCTGACCGACGCCCGTCGTCACGTGTCGGTGTGGGCGACGCGCGGCGCGCCGACGGTGCTGCACCCGGGCGACGCCCGCCGGTTCGCGGCCGCGCTCTGGCCCGTCGACCAGGCCGACGCCGTCACCCGTCTGGCGGGCAACGGCACGCAGCTGAAGCAGGCCGGCGTGGACCCGGTCGAGGCGATCGCCACCACCGCGCGAGCAATGTCCGAGGTGGTGACGTCCACCATGACCAAGGGCGAGGTGAGCACTGCGGTCAGTGCCGTCCTGCCCGAGCAGTACATCACCTGGTGCCGCGCCTGCGAGGCGCACCACCTGGGCGATCAGCTGATGCGCCTGGCAGGCCTGCCGGCCGGCCTGCGCC
>JAFAFZ010000456.1 GCA_023423215.1 Actinomycetes bacterium | reverse complement strand
GGTCGACGCCACGCCGGGGGTCGCGGGCGGCTACCGGCTCGCGGCGGGCAACCACCTGCCGCCCCTGCTGCTCGACGACGAAGAGGCGGTCGCCATCGCGGTCGGCCTGCGCGCCGCTGCGGACGCGCCGGTCGAGGGGATCGACCAGACCTCGGTGCGCGCGCTGGCCAAGCTCGAGCAGGTGCTCCCCGACCGCCTGCGCCGACAGGTCCGCGCGCTGCACACCAATGTGACCCCGCTGCGCTGGTCGCGGCGCGGACCGCTGGTGGACCCCGAGACGCTCGCGCTGCTCTCGCAGGCCTGCCGGGACCACGAGCAGGTCCAGTTCGACTACGCCCGTCGCGACGGCGAGGAGTCGCGACGCCTCGTCGAACCGAACCAGCTCGTGCCCGCAGGTCGTCGCTGGTACCTGGTCGCGTGGGACCTGCGCCGCGACGACTGGCGCACGTTCCGCCTGGACCGCTTGCGCGACCCGCGTCGTGCGGGGCCCCGGTTCACACCTCGCGAGCTGCCGGCGGACGACGCCGCCGCGTTCGTGGAGCAATCGCTCGGCGCGATGCCGACCCGCTACCAGGTCGACGTCACGCTGGCCGCGCCCGAAGAGGTCGTCGTCGAGGCGACCCGGTACCTGGCCGTCGAGCACCAGGTGCTGGCCGACGGTCGGCGCCGCGTGCGCCTGGGCGGCGACTCGCTCGAGTGGCTGGCCATCACCATCGCCGGCCTGGCGATGGAGGCCGAGGTCGAGCTCGACGGGCCCGAGGAGCTGGGGGCGATGCTCACCGGGCTCGCCGCGCGGCTGGGCGCGCTGGCGTCCTGAGCGGCGGCACGGGTGTGCACGCGCCGACGAGGGAGTCGAGCGGGGCGCCGATACCATCGCCGCCATGCGCTGCCCCACCTGTGACGACGTCACCCTCGTGATCTCGAGCCGAGAGGGCATCGAGATCGACCACTGCCCCGAGTGCCGCGGCGTGTGGCTCGACCGCGGCGAGCTCGACAAGATCCTCGAGCGAGCGGCGCCCTCGATCGTCGGCTCGGCACCCGCCGCGCCACCCCAGGATCGCCCTCGGGAGGACCGAGATCGCGACCGGGACCGCTACCGGGACGACGACCGCGACCGGTACCGCCCCGACGACCGGTACCGCGACGATCGCGACCGTGACCGGTACCGCTCGGACGATCGCTACCGCTACGACAAGCGCAAGAAGAAGCGCAGCTTCCTCGAGGACATCTTCGACTTCGACTGAGCCCGAGCCGTCACCCACGCGGCCCGGCGCCGTTCAGGGACCGAGCTCCTCGAGCGCGCCGTCCAGGGCGGCGAGGCCGTCGACCACGTCGTGCAGCTCGCGGTCCAGGTCGTCCACCCCGCCGGGCTGACCGGCCCGCAGCGCGATCGACGTCGCGTGCGCCACGGCGGTGTCGAGCTTCACCGTCCACTCGTCGATGCCGCTCGCGCCGTCCTCGGCCAGGTTCAGGGCCCGGTGCACGGCGCGGTGCCGCTCGGCCATGGCGGCGACGCGCGCCTCGGCCGCCGAGGTGTCACCGCCGCCGCGCTGCACCGCCTCGAGGTCGCGGCGCGCCGACTTGAGCTCCTGGGTCGCCTGGTCCGCGTCCAGCCCCGAGGCCAGGTGCGTCGCGGTGATCGAGCGGTACACGGTGTCGGCGATGCGCTGCACCGACGCGTCGATGGTCGGGCGCAGCTCCAGCAGCCGGTCGCGCGTCGGGCCGGGAGCGAGCTGGTCGACCATCGCCGCGAAGCGGTCGCGTGAGCCGATGGCCGCGAGCACCGGCCGCCGCCACTGCGGCGCCAGGCCGTCCGCCCAGGCGCGCAGCGCGTCCGGGGCGGTGGGATCACCGGTCGAGCTCACCTGCGCACCCTACCGACGTGGGTCCGGTCGGGCTCAGCCGCGGTTCACCACCTCGGCGCGGCACCCGGTGCCGAGCGTGCCGGCCATGGCCCCTGCGAAGAACTGCTGCAGGGGCGAGCCCTCGAAGGTGAGGCTCGCCGCGTCGTCCCCGTCACCGGCCGCGGCGATCTGCGCGGCGATGGACAGGTGCGTCGCAGGGCTCGCCGCGCCGTTCGGACGGAACAGCGACAGCCGCAGGTAGCCGGCGTCGCCGCCGGGCGGGCAGTACGCCTCGTCGCGCAGACCGTCGAAGAGGGCGCTGCTCATGCAGTCCGCCCCGCCGGGCACGGCCGAGGGGTCGCCGCCGTCGGGCACCTGGCAGTGGATCACCTCGTCGTCCATGCCCTGCGCGATCAGGACGGGGACGGGCGCGCCGTCGAAGGCCGGGTACGTCGGGAAGGGGTGGTCGCCGGTGACGCCCGGCGTGTTCCAGCGGATCCAGTCGCACCACTTCTCCATCGCCGGATCCGTCGTGGTGCCGCAGGTGCGATCGGTGCCGCCCTTGAAGTACTGCCCGCGGCGGTAGTCGTCGGGCAGGTTCCACAGCTCGGGGGTCAGCATCGGGTTCGCCTCGGCATCGTGGTACTTCGAGGTGAGGGACTTCACCTGCTTCGCCTCGGGGCCGCCCAGGCACAGGGTCATCACCTGGGCGATCGTGCGCTGACCCTCCTCGGTGGCGGTGGTGGACAGGTCGAGGTCGGCGGCGTCGAGCGGGTACGCGGGGAACTCCGCGTCCGTCGCGGGCGTGGACAGGTGCGAGTACGAGGTCCACGAGCCGAAGATCAGCGAGAGCAGCGCGGCGCCGAACTGGATCTCGAGCAGGGCGATCGGGAGCGGGAACAGCTCGATGTACTCGTGCATCTCCCAGTCGGCCAGGCCGTCGCCGTAGCGCAGACCCGGCTGCAGCTCGGGCTGCACGATCAGGTTCGACGCCGGCGCGTCGGCGGCGACGCC
>JAFAFZ010000434.1 GCA_023423215.1 Actinomycetes bacterium | reverse complement strand
GATGATCATGTACGCCTTGCGGTCCGACAGGTAGAGGAAGCCGTCCTCGTCGACACGCCCGATGTCGCCCAGGGTCGACCAGCCGCTCGGGTGGTACGAGTCCTTCGTCTTGTCGGGCTCGTTGTGGTAGCTGAACGCCGCCTCGGACTCGAAGTAGACGGTGCCCGTCTCGCCGACCGGCACCTCCTCGCCGTCCTCACCGACGATGCGGAGCACGCCGACGAGCGGCTTCCCCACGGTGCCCTTGTGGGCCAGCCAGTCCTCGGAGTTCGTCCAGCAGAAGCCGTTGCCCTCGGTGCCGGCGTAGTACTCGTGCAGGACCGGGCCCCACCACTCGATCATCTGTTCCTTGACCGGCACCGGGCACGGTGCGGCCGCGTGCACCGCGACCTGCAGCGAGCTCAGGTCGAACCCGGCGCGCACCTCCTCGGGGAGCTTCAGCATGCGCACGAACATCGTGGGGACGAACTGGCCGAAGGTCACGCCGTGGCGCTCGATCAGACGCAGCGCCTCGGTCGGGTCGAAGTGGTCCATCACGACGACCGTGCCCCCGGCACGCTGGACCTGGAGGCAGAAGCGCAGCGGCGCCGCGTGGTACAGCGGCGCGGGCGAGAGGTAGACGGTCTCGGGGTTGGCGCCGAAGAGGCCGGCGACGAGCAGGTACAGCGCGTCCGGCGTCCCGAGCGGCACGTCGCGCAGCGGCACCTTGACGCCCTTCGGTCGGCCGGTCGTGCCCGAGCTGTAGAGCATGTCCATGCCCTCGACCGCACCCTCCAGGTCCTCGGTCGGCTGGTCGGCGAGCGCGTCGAAGAGCGACTCGTGGCCCTCGATCTCGCCGTCGACGACGAAGCGGTGCTCGACGGCCGGGGTGGTGCCGACCAGGCCGCGGGCGGTGTCCGCCTTGTACGGGGTCGTCAGGTAGGCGCGGGCCCCGCAGTCGTTCACGATGTAGGCGACCTCGTCGGTGGTGAGCCGGGACGAGATCGCCGTGTAGTAGAGCCCTGCGTAGTGCGCGCCCCACGCGATCGACAGGTACCACGGGTGGTTCTCCATGCAGAACGCCACGTGGTCACCGGGCTGCAGGCCCAGGCTGCGGAACAGGTGGGCCAGCTTCGTCGCACGCTCGTGCAGCTCGCGGTAGCTGACCGTCTCGCCGGTCGCGGCCATCACGTAGGCGGGGTGGTCGCCACGCTCGGCGACGTACGCGCCCGGGTAGAAGAGCTGCTCGGACATGGGGACCCCCTGCTTCCGGCCGGTCGCGGCCCGCTCGGACCGCGGCCCTGACCGTAGCGCGCAGGTCACGCCCAACTTGACCGGTCGGTCAAGGCGCTGGGCGACCCGACGCACCGTCTCCCGATCGGTAGCGGCGGGCCGGTGACCGAGCGCGACGACGTCGACGAGTTCGGCGAGGTGATGCGCGGAGCGCACCCGCCGTTGGACCGGGCCACGGCCCTGATCGCGGCGACCGATCGCGAGCAGGTCGATGCGGACGAGCTCGTCGGACGCCTCGACCAGCTGGCGGCACGCATCGGCCGGGGCGACGCGGCGAGCATCTGCAGCTCGCTCTTCGCGCCGGGCGGACTCGAGGGCGATCGCACCGACTACTACTCGCCGGACAACAGCCTGCTCGACCGCGTGCTCGAGCGTCGCCGGGGCATCCCGATCACGCTCTCGGTCATCGCCATCGAGGTGGGGCGCCGCCTGGACGTGCCACTCGTCGGCATCGGCATGCCGGGCCACTTCCTGGTCGGCGACGCCACCGTGCCCGGCCGCTACTTCGACGTGTTCGACCACGGCCGCCCACTCGACCTGGTCGGCGCACGCGACCGGTTCCTGGCGCTGCACGGCGAGTCGACGCCGTTCGCGCCCGGCCTGCTGTCCAGCACCTCGACGACCGGGATCGTGCTGCGCATGCTGAACAACCTGAGCGGTGCGTACCTGCGGCGCGGCGACCGGACGGGAGCCGTACGGGTCGCCCGGCTCCAGGCGCAGGTGCCCGGGACCTGGCCCGAGTCCGGTCGTCGTCTCGCCCAGCTCCTCGAGGCCGACGGTCGCTTCACCGACGCCGCGAGCACGCACGAGCAGCTCGCGTCGACCGAGCCGACCTACGCCGACCAGCACCGCGCCGCGGCGGTGCGCCTGCGGGCGCGCCTCAACTGAACTCGTCTAACTTGACCGAGCAGTCAAGAACGGAGGGGGACGCGCCGAGCGGACCCCCGCGCAGGGGACCCGAGCCGGAGGTGGCCGATGACGATGACCGATGAGACCGACGTGACGACGGTGGATCGGGCAGAGCTGCGGGTGCTCGAGCTCACCGAGCAGCTCCTGGCCGACCACCCGCCCGCCAGCACCTCGGAGCAGGAGTTCCTCGAGGCCCAGTACGACGCCGGCCTGGCGTGGGTGCACTTCCCCGAGGGGCGTGGAGGCCTGGGCCTGAGCCCGAAGCTGCAGAAGACGATCCTGGAGCGCATCAAGGCCGCCGGCGGGCCGACGGGCGGCGCCAAGAACCCGATCGGCTACGGCATGTGCGCCCCCGCCGTCGTCACCCACGGCACCGACGAGCAGAAGGACCTGCTCCGTCCGCTGTTCTCGAACGAGCACATCTGGTGCCAGATGTTCTCCGAGCCGGGCGCCGGCTCCGACGTCGCCTCGCTGGCGATGAAGGCCGAGCGGGACGGCGACGAGTGGATCCTGAACGGCCAGAAGGTCTGGACCACGCTGGCCCACATCTCCTCCTACGGGCTCGTGATCGCCCGGACCGATCCGGACCTGCCGAAGCACCGGGGCATCACGGCGTTCATCGTCGACATGCACGCCCCGGGCGTCGAGGTGCGGCCGCTGCGCCAGATGACGGGCGAGGCCGAGTTCAACGAGGTGTACCTGACCGACGTGCGCATCCCGGACTCGATGCGCCTCGACGACGTCGGCCGCGGCTGGGGCGTGTCGATCACGACCCTGATGAACGAGCGCGTCTCGATCGGCGGCGGCACGCCGCCCCGTGGCGCCGGTCCGATCGCCCAGCTCGTCGAGACCTGGGAGCAGGTCGAGGACAAGGACCCGGTCCAGCGGGACCAGGTCGTGCAGCTGTGGGTGCAGGCCGAGGTGAACCGCCTGACGAACATCCGCGCCGCGCAGCTGCGCACCGCCGGCACGCCCGGCCCCGAGGGCTCGGTCGCCAAGCTGGCCATGGCCGAGCTGAACAAGGCGATCTACAGCCTGGCGCTCGACCTGATGGGCCCGAAGGGGATGCTGTACGACTCCTACGACTTCGTGCGCCCCCGGCACGCCCTGTTCAGCGACGACATGTACAAGAACTTCCTGCGGGCGCGGGCGAACTCGATCGAGGGCGGCACCTCCGAGGTGCTGCGCAACATCATCGGCGAGCGCGTGCTCGGCCTGCCCGGCGACGTCCGCGTCGACAAGGACGCTGCCTGGAAGGACGTCCCGAGGAGCTAGGCGTCCGAGCGATGAGCGCAGCGAAGAGCCGAGAGGGAGACGCTGCCTGGAAGGACGTCCCGAGGAGCTAGGCCGACGTTTCTGTTCGTCGAGGTACGC
>JAFAFZ010000371.1 GCA_023423215.1 Actinomycetes bacterium | reverse complement strand
TGCCGCGCTTCGGCGAGATCGGCGAGCAGCTGCGCACCTGGGTGGACGAGGGCCGCCTGAAGTACCAGGTGCACTGGTTCGAGGGGCTCGAGTCCTCGGTGGACGCCCTGAACGCCATGTTCACCGGCGCCAACACCGGGAAGATCATGATCCGGATGGGGGAGTCGCCCTTCCTGGCGTCGTCCTGAACGGGCGCCGCGCCCGCCTGAGGGGGTTCCGAGCCGCGACGCGAATTTAGTTGGACGTCATTGTAAAGACCTTTGACCTCCAAGTATTCTTCTCGGTGTGACCATCACCGAGAACCCTCCGTCAGTGTCCGGGATCGATCGTGTGGGAGTGGTCGGCTGCGGCCTCATGGGCTCCGGCATCGCCGAGGTGAGCGCACGTGCCGGCCTCGACGTCATGGTGCTCGAGTACGACGCGGACGCCGCCGAACGTGGTGCGGCCCGCATCGCCAAGTCGCTCGACACCGCCGTGCGGCGCAACAAGCTGACCGAGGACGAGCGTGACGTGACGTTCGGCCGCATCGGCTTCACGACCGACGTCGCCGAGCTCGGCGACCGCCAGCTCGTCATCGAGGCGGTCAACGAGGACGAGCAGCGAAAGGTCGACACCTTCCGTGCGCTGGACAAGGTCTTCGAGGATCCGACCGCCGAGGTCATCCTGGCGTCGAACACCTCGTCGATCCCGATCATGAAGCTCGCGATGGCGACCTCCCGCCCCGAGCAGGTCATCGGTCTGCACTTCTTCAACCCGGTGCCCGTCCTGCCGCTGCTCGAGGTCGTGACCTCGCTGCTGACCAGCCCCGAGACGGCGCGCACCGCCAGCGCGTTCGCCTCGGACGTCCTGCACAAGCGGGTCATCAACTCCCAGGACCGCGCGGGGTTCATCGTCAACGCCCTGCTCATCCCGTACCTGCTCTCGGCGATCCGCATGCTCGAATCGGGCTTCGCGACCGCCGAGGACATCGACACCGGCATGGTCGAGGGCTGCGCGCATCCCATGGGGCCGCTCGCCCTGTCGGACCTGATCGGCCTGGACACGACGATGGCGGTGGCCGAGTCGCTCTACGAGGAGTTCAAGGAGCCCCTGTACGCGCCCCCGCCGCTGCTCAGCCGCATGGTCGAGGCCGGGCTGCTCGGGCGCAAGGCCGGGCGCGGCTTCTACGAGTACACGTCGTGACCGCCGTCCGCTCCCGTGGCCCGGAGCTCGACGACACGTCGCCCGACGGGCGCGACGCACCCCGGCCACGTCACGGCGAGCTGCCCCGCGCCCGTCGCACCATGGAGGCCCTGGCCGACGTCGGCCTGGCCGAGCTGCTCACCCACGAAGCGTTCTCGCACGTGGACCACGCCACGGTCGAGGCGGCCGTGGAGGAGTTCGTGCGCTTCGTCGACGAGGTCGTCGCGCCGACCGATCGTGCCGGCGACCAGATCGGCTGCACCGTCGATCCGGACACGGCGTCCGTCGCCACCGCGCCCGGGTCGATCGAGGCGTACCGCCAGTACGTCGAGGCCGGCTGGGGTGCCGTGCCGTTCGAGCTCGAGCACGGCGGCGGCGGGTTCCCGAAGGTCGTCGGGGTCGCCCTCCAGGAGATCTTCGCGAGCGCCAACCTCGGCCTCTCGCTGTGCCCCGCGCTGACCCAGAGCGCGATCGAGCTGCTGTCACGCTGGGGCAGCGCCGAGCAGCAGGAGCTGTACCTACCACGGCTGCTGACCGGCGAGTGGAACGGCACGATGCACATCACCGAACCCGAGGCGGGCTCGGACGTCGGCGCGATCCGCACGACCGCGACGCCGCGCGACGACGGCCGCTACGAGCTCTCCGGCACGAAGATCTTCATCTCGTGGGGTGAGCACGACCTGACCGAGAACGTCGTGCACCTGGTGCTCGCACGCACCCCCGGCTCGGCCCCCGGGACGAAGGGCCTCTCGCTCTTCGTCGTGCCGAAGTTCCACGTCGCCGCGGACGGCACCCTGGGCGAGCGCAACCCGGTGTGGTGCCGCTCGCTCGAGCACAAGCTCGGCCTGCACTCGAGCCCCACCTGCGTCATGGAGTTCGAGGGCGCGATCGGCGAGCTGGTCGGCGAGCTCGGCGGCGGCATGCGGGCGATGTTCTCGATGATGAACCCCGCTCGCCTGGCCATCGGCCTCCAGGGCCTGTCGATCGGCGAGACCGCCTACGGCGAGGCGCGTGCCTACGCCGCCGAGCGACGTCAGGGCACCGCGCCCGGCGGACAGCGCGGCGTGTCGGACACGATCGACGCCCACCCGGACGTGCGTCGCATGCTGTCGATCATGCGGTCGTCGCTCGACGCCATGCGGCTGGTCGTGTACGAGACCGCGCTCCAGTCCGACCTGGCGGCGACGCACCCCGACTCCGAGGGGCGGGCCCACGCCCAGGACCTGGTCGAGCTGTACACGCCGATCGCCAAGGCGTGGGTGACCGACCTGGGCGTCGAGCTCGCGTCCCTGGGCATCCAGGTGTTCGGCGGGATCGGCTACAGCGAGGAGGGGCGTGCGCCCCAGCGCTGGCGCGATGCTCGCATCGCCCCGATCTACGAGGGCACCAACGGCATCCAGGCCGCGGACCTGCTGACCCGCAAGGTCACCCGCCACGACGGCGCGCTCGTCGCCGGCCTGCTCGACGAGGTCGAGGCCACGGCCTCACGTCTGCGTGAGGACGGCGGACGCTCGGCCCTGCTGGGTGACGAGCTGGCCGAGGCGGCCAGCGCGGTGCGCGGCACGACGTCGTGGCTGCTCGAGCGGCTGCGCGCCGACCCCGCCGACGCGCTCGCAGGTGCGACGGCGTTCCTGGCGGTGTTCGGCGA
>JAFAFZ010000308.1 GCA_023423215.1 Actinomycetes bacterium | reverse complement strand
ATCGTCGGCCTGCGCCTCTCGTTGCCGGTCGACGAGGACGACCCGTTCCGCATCCGGCTCCAGGTCCGCTCCGCGGTCGACGCGTCGCACGTCGCGGACGCCTCGGCGCTCTGGGACGGCACCGCGGTCGGCTTCGACGAGCACGCCGCGGCCGACCTGCTGCTGGCGCTGCGGCGCGGCGCCCGGCTCTGGCCGCCCCTCGAGCCCCTGCTCGACCAGCCGGAGCCGTCCTCGCTCGAGGTCCACGACGACGCTGCCACGGCCCTGTTCGGACCGACCGCGGCGGATCTGGCCGGTGCGGGCATCGAGGTGCTGATCCCCTCCGCGCTGACGCGCACCGTGCGCGCCGTCGCCCATGCCGAGCCACCGCCCGGCACCGCCGACCAGCCGCCGACGTTCGACCTGGCGACCGTCTGCGAGCTGACCTGGCGGGCCACCGTCGACGGCGAGCCCGTCTCCGAGCAGGAGCTGTCCCAGCTGGCCCGGAGCCGCCGCCCGCTGGTGAAGCTGCGCGGCGGGTGGGTCGTGGTCGACCCCTCCGTGTCGGCCAAGCTCGGTCGCCGCGACGCGCTCTCGGCGACCGACACGCTGGCGGCCGCACTCGGCGGGACCGTGGTCATCGACGACGAACCGGTCGAGGTCACCGTCGGCGGCGCGGCGGCCGACCTGGCGGACCGGCTGCGCGCCGCGTCCCAACCCCACGAGCTCCCCGAGCCGCCCGGCCTGCACGCCGAGCTGCGCCCCTACCAGCGCCGCGGCCTGGCGTGGCTGTCCGAGATGGCCGACCTCGGTCTCGGCGGCGTCCTGGCGGACGACATGGGTCTGGGCAAGACGATCCAGCTCATCGCGCTGCACCTGCACCGCCGCCCGCTGCGCTCGGGCCCCACGCTCGTCGTGTGCCCGGCCACCCTCGTCGGGAACTGGCAGCGCGAGCTCGCCCGGTTCGCTCCCGACGTGCCGGTGCGCCGCTACCACGGCCCGGACCGCACGCTCGCCGCGCTGGCCGACGACGCGGTGGTCCTGACCACCTACGGCATCGTGCGCCGGGACACCGAGCAGCTGTCCCGCGGACCGTGGGGCATCGTCGTCGCCGACGAGGCGCAGCAGGTGAAGAACCCGAACTCGTCGACGGCGCGGGCGCTGCGTCGGGTGCCGGCGGCGGCGCGCATCGCCATGACGGGCACCCCGGTCGAGAACCGCCTGACCGAGCTGTGGGCCCTGCTCGACTGGACGACGCCCGGCCTGCTGGGCACCGTCGAGGCCTTCCGCCGGTCGACCGCCATCCCCGTCGAGCGCGACCGCGACCCGGCGGCCACCGAGCGGTTCGCACGACTCGTCGGTCCGTTCCTGCTGCGGCGGCGCAAGGACGACCCCGAGGTCGCGCCCGACCTGCCGCCCAAGACCGAGACCGACCACCCCGTCACGCTCAGCGTCGAGCAGGCCGGGCTGTACCGGGCCGTCGTGGAGGAGATCCTCGAGGCGATCGAGCGGGCCGAGGGCATCGCACGTCGCGGCCTGGTGCTGAAGCTGCTCACCGCGCTGAAGCAGATCTGCAACCACCCCGCGCAGTACCTCCAGCAGAGCGGTCCGCTGGCCGGGCGCTCCGGCAAGCTCGAGGTCTTCGACGAGCTCATCGGCGCCATCACCGACGCGGGCGATTCGACGCTCGTGTTCACCCAGTACGTGCGGATGGGCGAGCTCCTCATGGTCCGGCTGGCCGAGCAGGGCATCCCGGCGCAGTTCCTGCACGGCTCGCTGTCGCTGACCCGTCGCTCCGACATGGTCGAGCAGTTCCAGGCGGGCGAGTTCCCCGTGTTCGTCGTGTCGCTCAAGGCCGGCGGCACCGGTCTGAACCTGACCCGCGCCACGCACGTCGTGCACTACGACCGCTGGTGGAACCCAGCGGTCGAGAACCAGGCCTCGGACCGGGCGTGGCGCATCGGCCAGGATCGGCCCGTGCAGATCCACCGCCTCATCTCCGAGGGCACCGTCGAGGACCGCATCGCCGAGGTGCTCGCGCAGAAG
Organism: Actinomycetes bacterium; assembly: GCA_023423215.1. Taxonomy (GTDB): domain Bacteria; phylum Actinomycetota; class Acidimicrobiia; order Acidimicrobiales; family Microtrichaceae; genus JAFAFZ01. Next base: position 624 of record JAFAFZ010000308.1, on the reverse strand, counting down.
CAGGCGCTGGCGGACGCGGTGGTCGGCGGCGGCGAGGCGTGGCTGACCGAGCTGGACGACGCCGAGCTGGCCGAGCTCGTCAGGTTGGGCTCGTGAGCGCCGCGAACGAGCGTCACGGCGCGAGCGCCAGCGAGCCCGGGCCCGATGGGGTCCGGGGGCGCAGCCTCCGAGGAGGGGCTGGCTCGTGAGCGCCGCGAGCCGCTTCGGTCGCACCTGGTGGGGGCGTTCGTGGATCCACGCGCTCGAGCACGCGGGCTCCGGCTACGAGAGCCGGCTCCCCCGCGGCCGCACCTATGCACGCAAGGGCCACGTGCACGAGCTCGACATGCACCCCGGCCACCTGGCGGCGCGCGTCGTGGGGTCGCACGGCGAGCTCTACGACGTCGACATCGCAGTGCGGAAGCTCGCGGACAGCGAGTGGGAGCAGGTCGCGGACTCGATCGCGTCCAAGGCGTCGCACCTGGCGGCGCTGCTCGACGGCGAGCTGCACCCGGGCGTCGTCGAGGACGCCGCCGCCGTCGACGTGACGCTGCTGCCCGGCGCGTCCGAGCTGCGCCCGGACTGCACCTGCCCCGACTGGGCCGAGCCGTGCAAGCACGCCGCGGCCGCCTGCTACGTCGCCGC
>JAFAFZ010000305.1 GCA_023423215.1 Actinomycetes bacterium | reverse complement strand
GTAGTGGGTGTAGCGGCGGTCGCCCCCGACGTAGTCGGTCGAGAAGACGTGCACCAGCAGCGAGATCAGCGTGACGACCACGAGCATCAGCACCGACTGGCCGTCGACGAGCGTGCCGATCGAGATCGAGTTGTCGCCGGTCTCGAACCAGGTGACGCAGGTGGCGACGGGGCGGGTGTACTCGTGCGCCTCGCCCTCTTCGGCCGACGCTGCAGCGGGCCCGGCGCGGGTGGCGGGTGCGGCCGACTCGCCCTCGGCGGGAGCGGCGGCGCCGTGCTCCTCGGTGCCCGACTGGGTCTCGGTGCCGTGGTCCTCGGTCTCGGTGCCGTGGTCCTCGGACTCGGTGCCGTGGTCGCCGGACTCCTCGGCGTGGGCCTCGTCCTCGTGCTCACCGGCCGCTGCGGCCTCGGCCGCGACCTTCGAGCAGCTGGGATCGACCTCGGCCAGGGCCGCGCCCTCGCCGCCGTGGAAGCCCTCGTCGTCGCGCCACGAGATCCAGTTGCCGGCCGTGAAGAGCGACAGGACGAACGCGATGCCGACGAAGACGATGCCGATCTCGGCACCCTTCTTCGGCATGCGCTTGCCGAAGAGGAGGATCAGCAGGAACGACAGCGCCATCAGCGCAGGGATGATCCAGACGTGTGTGAAGAACCACATGTGACTCAGCCCTTCAGCTCGTCGAGCTCATCGATGTCGATGGAGCGCTTGTTCCGGTAGATCAGCAGCACGATCGCGAGGCCGACGCCGACCTCTGCGGCCGCGATGGCGATGGTGAACAGCGCGAACACCTGGCCGGACGGGCCGATCGAGGTGCCGAACGCGATCAGGTTGATGTTCACCGCGTTGAGGATCAGCTCGATCGACATGAGGACGAGCACGCCGTTCTTGCGGACGATGACCCCGTACACGCCGATCGAGAACAGGATCGCGGACAGGAGGAGGAACTGGTTCAGGAACACGTCGCTCCCCTCAGTCCCGTCGCGCCAGGACGATGGCCCCGATGAGGGCGGCGAGCAGGAGGACCGAGATCATCTCGAACGGGATCAGGTACTGGCCGAAGATCGTGTCGGCCACGGCCTGGGTGCGGCCGTTCAGCTCGGCGCCCGCGTCGCCGGCGTAGGCGGCGAAGTCCATCTTGTCGTCGCCGAAGGTCTCGACCAGGGCGTAGCCCACGACGCCGAGCAGCGCGACGCCGACGAGGGCGCCGATCCACTTCTGCCCGTTGTCCAGGTCGTCCGAGACGCCCAGCGGGGCCCGGGTGAGCATGATGCCGAAGAGGAACAGCACGATGATGGCGCCGAGGTACACCAGGAACTGTGTGATGGCGACGAACTCGGCCTGCAGCAGCAGGTAGTTGATGCCGACGCCGCCGAGCACGACGACCAGCCAGAGGGCGGCGTGCACGATGTTCTTGGTCGTCACGACCCGCAGGGCGGCGAAGATCATGAACACGGCCTGCACGGCGAACACCACGTTGGCCGGCACGTCGAAGGTGGTGTCGGTCGCCGCCTGGGCGAGCACGCTCATCGGGGCACCTTCTTGACCTTCACCTCGGACCCGGCCTCGAGCGGCTCGAAGTCCGGCACCGTCTGGAACCACTGGTCCAGGCGCGACTTGTCGTGCAGCAGGTCCTGGATGCGCACCTCGGAGTACTCGTACTCGGGCGACCAGAACAGCGCCTCGAACGGGCAGACCTCGACGCAGATGCCGCAGTACATGCACAGCGAGAAGTCGATGTCGAAGCGGTCCAGCTCGTTCACCGAGCGGGGCTTGCCACCCTCACGACGCGGCGGGGCCAGCGTCTTGTGGGCCTCGATGTAGATGCACCAGTCCGGGCACTCACGGGCGCAGAGCATGCACGCCGTGCAGTTGTCCTCCTTGAGGGAGATGACGCCACGCGCGCGGGCGACGGGCTCTTCCTTCTCCCTCGGGTACTGCACGGTGGCGGCGCCCTTGGACGGCGACGGCGGCTTGAGCGGGCCGTCGGGGAACATCGTCTCCATGGCCGTCTTGAACGTGATGCCCAGGCCCTTGACGACGCCCGGCACCTTCGGCTTCGGAGGCTTGGGGGCCATCAGAACACCACCTTCAACACGCCGGTGACCACGATGTTGGCGAGCGCCAACGGGATGAGGACCTTCCACGCCAGGCGCTGCAGCTGGTCCTCACGGAAGCGGGGCAGCGAGAAGCGCACCCAGAACACGACGCCGACGAGCAGCACGGCCTTGATCGAGATCATGATCGGACCGACGACGTGCATGGCGCCGGTGCTGATGCCCCAGCTGGTCGGCAGCGCCCAGCCGCCGAGGAAGAGCGTCGAGGCGACGGCGGCGAAGGCCACGGCGGTCGCGAACTCGGCGATGAAGTACACGAGGAAGCGGATGCCGGTGTACTCGACCTGGTAGCCGGCGACGAGCTCGGACTCCGCGATCGGCATGTCGAACGGGGTCTGGGTCAGCTCGGCCTGCACGGCGATCAGGAAGATGATGAAGCCGACGGCCTGGGTGAGGATGTACGGGTTGCCGATGCCGTTCCAGCCGAAGATGTCGCCGGTCGACTGGGCGGCGACGATGTCCTGGAGGTTGAGGCTGCCGGCCTGGATGACGACGCCGACGACGGCGAGCACGAGCGGGAGCTCGTAGGCGATGAGCTGGCCACCGGCTCGCAGCGCACCCATGAGGGCGTACTTGTTGGCCGAGGCCCAGCCGGCCATCAGGATGCCGATGACCGACAGCGAGGACATCGCCAGGACGAAGTAGATGCCCGTGCCCAGGTCGGCGACGACGGCGTTCGGGCCGGCGGGGATGGCGACGAACATCAGGAAGGTCGAGGCGAGCACCACCGCGGGAGCCAGACCGAAGATGAACTTGTCCGAGTTCTCGGTGAAGACGTCTTCCTTCTGCAGCCACTTGCCGACCTCGGCGAGCAGCTGCATCGAGCCGTACGGACCGGCCTCCATGGGACCGAGGCGGCTCTGCATGAACGAGACGAACTTGAAGAGGTACAGGTAGACGACGCCGCCGGTCAGCAGCAGCAGCGCCACCAGGCCCAGCAGCAGGCGGATCGCCGTCTCCTGCCAGTAGGCGAGCTCGAGCCCCAGGATCGGGGCGACGATGGTCCCGGTCATCGGTCGATGTCTCCCAGGATGAAGTAGAGCGACGCCAGGATCGTGATGATGTCCGGCACGTACACGCCCCGCAGCAGCCACGGCGTGATCGACACGTTGTTGAAGCTCGCCGAGCGGATCTTCAGGCGGAACGGCGTCAGGTCGCCCTTCGAGACGACGTAGTAGCCCATCTCGCCGAGGGGGTTCTCGGTCGCGACGTAGGCCTCGCCCGCCGGCACCTTGATGATGCGGGGCACCTTCGCCATGATCGGCCCGGACGGCAGGCCGTCGCAGATCTGCTCGACCATCTTGGCGGCCTCTCGCACCTCTTGGAGGCGCACCCAGAAGCGGGCGAACGAGTCGCCGTCGGGGTGGGTCCAGACCTGCCAGTCCAGCTCCGGGTACACGAGCCCGAAGTTGTTGTCGCGGCGGTTGTCCCAGTCGATGCCCGAACCGCGGGCGTTCGCGCCGGACAGGCCGTACTGCATCGCGACGTCGGTCGGGATGACGCCGATGCCGCGCATGCGCTCGGAGAAGATCTCCGCGCCCATGAGCAGGTCCTCGATCTCGTCGCAGAACCGGGCGACCTTGCCCATGACGTTCTTGGTCTCGGCGAGCCAGCCCTTCGGCAGGTCGTCCTTCAGGCCGCCGATGCGGTCGAAGTTCGGGTGGAAGCGACCACCGGTGACGGCCTCGATCTGGTCCAGCACGAACTCGCGGTCGCGGAAGGCGTAGAACGCCGGGGTGACCGCGCCGAGCTGCACGCCGGTGTCGCCCAGGAACAGGATCAGGTTCGAGATGCGCGACATCTCGAAGAGCATCGTGCGGATCCACTGGGCACGGGGCGGGGCCTCGATGCCCATGAGCTGCTCGGCCGCCAGGATGAACGGCACCTCGTTGGCGAAGCTGCCCAGCCAGTCGATGCGGTTCACCAGGGCCGTGACCTGCGGGTAGGTCCGGACCTCGGAGAGCTTCTCGTAGCCGCGGTGCATGTAGCCCGCGATCGGCTCGGCGGCGACGACCTGCTCGCCGTCGAGGCGGGCGACGATGCGCAGCGTGCCGTGGGTCGCCGGGTGCTGCGGACCCATGTTGAGGATCATGCCCTCGGTCTCGAGCTCCACGTTCACGCGGGCGTCGGCGGCCTTGGCGGCGATGTAGGCGAGCTGCTCGCGCTCGGTCACGGCGGTCATGCGTCCGCTCCCTCGTCCCCGGCGGGCGTGTCGCCCTCCGGCTCCTCGTCGGTCGGCATCTGCTCGACGTCCACGATGCC
>JAFAFZ010000263.1 GCA_023423215.1 Actinomycetes bacterium | reverse complement strand
GCAGGACGGCGCGCGTCGCGCCGGGTCGGTCGGATCACAGCTCTTCGAGCACCGCGATGCGCAGCGCGAGCGGCTGCATCGTCGACGCCGCGAGCGACGCGTCCACGGTCTCGGTGGTGGCCAGCGGCGACGCCAGCCACATCGGCACCGACCGGGCGGACACGTCGGGCACCTCGGTGCCTGCACGGGTCATCTCGCCGAGCGCGGCGATCAGGCCCGGCGGATAGCGGGTCATGTCGACCGCGGCCAGGTCCGAACGCACCGAGCGCTGCTCCCCCAGGCCGCGCAGCAGCAGGCGGCTGCCGCGGCTGCCGGTGCCGTGCAGGGCGGTCACCACGGTCGCGTAGCGCGCCGAGCCGTCGCGCTGGCGTCCCAGCAGGTTCGCGAGCACGCCTTCGAGCTCGACGCGACCCAGTCCCTCGACCAGGCCCTGGGTCAGGACGAGCGTCGCGCCGTCGCCGTCCGCGGCCACCAGGGCGTTCATCGAGCTGTCCGGGCGCACGCGCACCTCGGGTCGGCTCACACCGCCGGTGACGGTCAGCCCGTCGAGCAGGTTCTCGAGGCGGGGCTCCTGACCCGCTCGCAGCGGCGCGCCGCCGAGGGGGTCGATCAGCGACGAGCGGGCGCCGCGCACGCGGGCCGACACGGCGAACGCCCATCCGCCGGCCACCACGACCAGGGCCAGCAGGCCGACGAGCGGGTGCACCAGCACGAGCAGCAGGCCCAGCACGACCGCCGGGACCAGGCCGACGAGCATGGCCGAGCGCACGATCCGATCGGTGGCGGCGTCGAGGGGCTCCGGGGCTTCCATCGGGGCGCCACGCTACAACGTGGGTCGTGCGCAGCCGAACCAGCGGGCAGGTGGCGGTCGCCACCGCCGGCCCCGCCGGCACCGCCGGGTCGACAGCCTGCTCAGCGTGCTGACGTGTCGATCAGGCGGCGACGCGCGCCCGGGCGATGACCTCGGCGTAGATGTCGAGGTAGACGTCGCAGAGCCGCTCCAGGTCGAAGGCCGCGGCGCGTGCGTCGCCGGCGGACCTCAGCCGGTCGGTCAGCTCGCCACCCGCGAGCGCCTGGCGCAGTGCGTCGCCGAGCGCCTCGGCGTCGCCGGGCTCGACGAGCAGGGCGGCGGGGTGCCCGCCTGCCGGGTCCGCGGCGACCTTCGAGTAGCCGGGGATCGAGGACCCGACGACCGGGGTGCCGGCCGCCATCGCCTCGAGCAGGATGACGCCGAAGGACTCTCCCCCCAACGAGGGCGCGCAGAACACCGAGGCCGCCCGCATGCGGCGGTCGCGCTCGTCGTCGTCGATGCGACCGAGCCACTCGATGCGCGGGTCCGGGTGCCGTTCGCGCAACGAGTCGGTCCCCGGTCCGGTGCCGGCGACCCAGATCCGGGTGTCCGCGGGCAGGCTCGGCACCGCTCGGAGCAGCACCTCGAGCCCCTTGCGCGGCTCGTGGCGACCCAGGAAGAACACCGTGGGCGCCTCGGTGGGCCACGGCTCGGCGGTCCGGAACCGCTCGCCCTCGATGCCGTTGAACAGCACGCGGATCTCGCCCTGGACCATGCCGTCGATCAGCGCGAGCGCGTCGTCGGACACGGCGACCTTCACGTCGAGCCGGTGGCCGAACCAGGTCCCCAGCGGACCGAACTTCTGGTAGATCGGCTGCGATCCGGCGGCGTGGAAGGTGCCGACGAGCGGCGCCGGCTTGATGAGCGACGCGGTGACGGTCGGACCCGGCGCGAAGGGCTCGTGCAGGTGGATGACGTCGAAGTCCTCGTCCCAGAGCGCCCGCATCGTGCGCAGCTGCGCCGGCAGGTCGGGTGCGATCGGCGCGATCGAGCCGTTCGACGCCGTCGGGATCGAGTTGCCGATCGAGGTGACGAACAGCTCGGGCGGCGGGCCGTCGCACGGTGCCAGGACGCGTGCCTCGTGGCCGCGCCGACGCAGCGATCGTGCGAGCGAGAGCACCTGGCCCTGCACGCCCCCCGGGATGCTCAGGCTGTAGGGGCAGACCAGGCCGATGCGCACGGCGGCAGACTACCCGTGGCCGCCGGGCGCCCCGGCGTCCGCGATCCCGTCACCGCCGGCCGGATCCAGGTCCGGCCAGGCCGGCGCCAGCATGTGCCACTGCACGGGGTCACGGGCGATCAGCTGCTCGAGCGCGTGTGCCAGGTCCTGGGTGACGCGCTGCACGTCCGCGCGCAGGCGCCCACGCCGCTCGGTGTCGAGCGGCGGCAGCAGCACGGCGTGGTGGTGGCCGTCCTGCACGAACACACCGACCGGGACCAGCGGTCGCTCGGCGCGCAGCGCGAGCAGCGCGGGGCCTCCGGGCAGACGGGTCGGCGCCCCGAAGAACTCGACCTCGACGCCGTCGCCGGTGACGTCGCGGTCGCAGAGCAGCGCGAGCGTCGCGCCGGACAGCAGCGCGCCGCCCAGCGCGGCCGCCGCGCCGCCGCCGACCGGCACGACCTGCATGCCGAGCTCGTCGCGGCGGTAGCGGAGGAACCACTCGTAGAGCTCGGGCGGCTCGAGGCGTTCGACGGCGACGGCGAGCGGCAGGCCCTGGACCTGCATGAGCCACCGACCGGCCCACTCCCACCCGCCCAGGTGCGGGAGCGCCATGACGACGCTGCGCCCCTCACGGGCCGGGGTGACGACGTGCTCGAGGCCCTCGTAGCTGAAGCGGCGGTCGACCTCGTCGAGCGAGACGTGGGGCAGGCGCAGGGACTCGAGCCAGTAGTTCGCGTAGTGCTCGAAGACCTGCTCGACGCGCCGGCCCATCTCGTCGTCGTCGTAGGTCGCACCGGACCACTCGTCGACGCGGCGCAGGTTGGCCTCGACGATGCGGCGCTGGTCCTCGGACCGGCCGGCGGCGAGGCGTCCGATCCGGTCGGTCAGATCGCGTCCGATGCCCGGGGGGACGAACCGCGCGAGGGCGGAGGCGACCCGCAGGCCGCCGACGGAGAGCTCCACCCGAGGCGCGTCAGGCGCTCGGACGACGGCGGCCGCCCTGGCGACCGCGGGCCTCGGCCCTGGCCTGCCAGCGCTCGGTCATCGAGCGCTCGGGGCGACGGGCACGGCGTCGACGACGGTCGCTCAGCGCCGGCGTCTGGTTGGTCGCCTGGACCCAGACCTTGACGAAGCGCTGCCCGGCGGTGATCACGTTCAGGACGATGATGAGCGCCAGCACCCACAGCAGGAGCTGCTGGTAGAAGAGCAGACCGATCGCGAGCAGGATGAACCGCTCGGCACGCTCGACGATCCCGGTGTGGGCGTCGAAGCCGAGGGCGTCGGCCTTGGCTCGGATGTACGAGACCAGCGAGGCCGACACGTAGCCGGCGACCGGCAGCATGACCACCCAGGGCCGCCCGTCGCTCTGCACCAGGTAGTAGGCGAGACCGCCGAAGAGCAGGCCGTCGGTCAGGCGGTCCGACACCGAGTCGAAGAAGGCGCCGCGCAGCGAGGACTTGCCGGACGCCTTGGCGACCGCGCCGTCGAGCAGGTCGGGCACGCCGGTCAGGATGAGCAGCACCAGGCCCAGGTGCAGGTGCCCCATGCCGATGGCGATGGCCGCGGCGACCGCCATCACGATGCCGGTCGCGGTGATCATGTCCGCGGAGATGCCGGCCTTCTTGATGCTGTTGCCGATGGGCTTGACTGCGGCGTCGACCTGGCTGCGCCACTGACCGTCGAACATGGAGCTCCTCGTGGGGTGCTAACTGCAGTTAGCACTGTAGCGGTCGCGGTCCGTACGAGGGAAGTACCCGCGACCGGTTCGCCTGAGAACCGTGCCGGTCCCCTGCCCTGTGGTTCGGAGCTCAGCCCTTGGTGGACGGGTCGACGTCCGCGGGGTCGAACTGGGTCCAGTCCTCGGGGTTCTGCTCGGAGAACCCCTCGACCACGTCACCGCTGACGCCGTCCACCAGCACGATGCCGCGCTTGGTGGGCGGGTTCTCGTCCGAGTAGGCGAGGATGCGCCAGGTCGGCCGCGAGAGCCAGCCGCGCCACGCCATCTGCGCCGCTGCGTGGCCCACCGGGAAGCCCACCTTGGTCGAGGCGCTCACCAGCGCGTCGGACTCCTCGACCCGCAGCGTCCACCCGGCGATCAGCCCGTAGGCGCCGAAGGCCACCAGGCCGAACCCGGCCCACAGGGTGCCCAGGTTCACCAGCGGCGAGGACTCGCCCCGGGTCGCGTAGAGCAGGATCGCGCCGGCACCGAAGAGCAGGTACAGCACGGCGGGGATGCGCCGGCGGTTGTTGTTCGGGAAGGTGTGGGGGCCGACGAAGCCCGTCAGGTCCAGGTCCTCGGGCAGCTCGTCGACGATGTCGCCGTCCGAGAGCGGGCGGGGCTCGTCGGGGGCGGTCGGACGATCGGTCATGGCGCGAGCGTACCGTCGGTCGGCCACGCGGCCCGCAGGGAGCTCCACGCGTCGACCAGCGCCACGGGGATGACCTGGGACCCGCCGGCGACCGCCATGAAGTTGGCGTCGCCGACCCAGCGGGGCACGCAGTGCACGTGCAGGTGGTCGGTCTGCGAGCCCCCGGCGGCGCGCCCGAGGTTCACCCCGACGTTGACCCCGTCGCAGCCGAACGCCCGCTTCAGCGCGACGACGCCGTCACGCACGGTCGACCACAGCTGCTCGAACTCCTCGTCGTCCAGCGCCTCGATCTCGGCGACCGCCCGGTTGGGCAGCACCATGAGGTGGCCCGAGGTGTACGGGAACCGGTTGAGGATCGCGAAGCAGTGCGCACGCCGCTCCAGGATGAAGGTCTCGTCGTCGGGCGCACCCGAGGCCAGGATGCGCTCGAAGAGCGAGCGCTCGTGGTCGACGGCATCGTCGTCGCCGGGCAGGGCACGGCGGCTGTCGGGCGATCCGGTGACGTAGAGCGACCGCCAGGTCGCCCACAGCTGGTCGAGCGGCACGGCGGTCAGCGCTTGGAGGCGACGTCGGTGCCGAGGCGCTCGACGAAGTCGGCGAGCGGGACGTCGCGCTCGACGTCGTTGCCACGCGGGTTCACCCCGACCGTGCGGTTCGCCACGTCGTCGTCGCCGACCACGAGCACGTACGGCAGCTTCTCGCCCTTGGCGCGACGGATGCGGTTGCCGAGCGTCTCGTCCGCGGCGGCGACGTCGACCCGGTACCCGCCCGAGCGCAGCTCGGCGGCGACCTCGTGCGCGTAGTCCGCGTGCGCCTCGGAGACCGGCAGCACGCGGGCCTGCACGGGCGCCAGCCACGCCGGGAACGCGCCGGCGTAGTGCTCGACGAGCACGGCGAAGAACCGCTCGACCGAGCCGAACAGCGCGCGGTGGATCATGATCGGCTGGTGGCGCTCGCCGTCGTTGCCGACGTAGGTCATCTCGAAGCGCTGCGGCAGCTGGAAGTCGACCTGGATCGTCGACATCTGCCAGGTGCGCCCGATGGCGTCGCGGGCCTGGACCGAGATCTTCGGCCCGTAGAAGGCGCCGCCGCCGGGGTCCATCACGAGCTCGATGTCCATCGACTCGGCGACCGAGCTGAGCGCGTCCGTGGCCTCGGCCCACTCGTCGTCGGTGCCGACCGCCTTGCCCTCGGGCTTGGTGGACAGCTCCAGGTAGAAGTCGTCCAGGCCGTAGTCGCGCAGCAGGTCCAGCACGAAGGTGAGGATCGAGCGCAGCTCCTCGGCCATGCGGTCCTTGGTCGTGAAGATGTGCGCGTCGTCCTGGGTCATGCCGCGGACGCGGGTCAGGCCGTGCACGACGCC
>JAFAFZ010000260.1 GCA_023423215.1 Actinomycetes bacterium | reverse complement strand
CCGCCGATCGTCGACTGCGCCGAGCCGCACCGCTACGAGGTCTACGCGCGCCAGGACCTGGAGCCGCCGGACGACACCTGGCCCGGCGAGGAGCTCCTGGACGCGAACGCCCGGCGGCTCTGCGGGCTCGCGATCCGCGAGGCCACCGGTGAGCCGATCGAGGCCCTGCCCGGAGGCGTGACGATGGTGTACATCGCCCCGACCGAGGACTCGTGGCGTGACGGCGATCGAGAGGTCGAGTGCCTCTTCCGCCACGACGAGCCCACCACCGCTACGCTGCGGCGAGGTGACGCCTGACACAGCGGGCGGGGAGCGTTCGGAGGATCCGGATGGGTGGACCGGCACGGGGCGCGCTGCACGACCAGCGGTCGTGGTCCTGGCGGCTCAACAGCAGCTGGTTCGTGCTGATCGGCGGTCCACGGGCCGCGATCATGCAGGTCGCCGATCCCAAGGTCGCCGCCGGCGTGGCGCAGTACAGCACCTACCGGACCGATCCGCTCGGCCGGCTCGAGCGCACGCTCGACGCGATGCTCACGATCGGGTTCGGCGCGCCCGAGCAGAAGGAGCGGGTGCTCGCCGACCTGCGGCGCATGCACGCAGCCGTGCGCGGCCGAACGCCCGACGGACAGCCCTACTCGGCGCTGGACCCACAGCTCATGTACTGGGTGCTCGCGACGCTGGTCGACACGGTGATGGTCGTCGAGCGCCGCTACGTGGGTCGAATGGGCGAACGCGACCGCGAGGAGTACTTCGACGAGACCTCGGCGATCGTCGAGGCGTTCGGGATCCCCGAGCGGTTCGCCCCGGCGACGCTCGCCGAGTTCCGCGAGTACGTGGCCGACACGTCCGAGACGCTGCGTCCGAGCGAGGACTCGCGTGACATCAGCCGTTCGCTGCTCCAGCCCGGACTGCGGTGGGTGCCGGACACCGCGTTCGTGCCGCTCGACTGGGTCACGCTCGAGCTGCTGCCGTCGACGATGCGGCGACGGCTGCACCTGGGCGAGCTCAGCCCGAGCCAGCTCGCCGCCGTCCGTGGCGCCCAGCGCGTGTCGCGCACCACGTTGCCCCGCCTGCCGCGCCAGCTCACGACGAACCCGCTGACGGGTCGCGCCGTGCGCGGCGCCGCCTGACGCGATCACCTGACGCGACCACCTGACGCGACCGCCGGGCCGAGCACCCGGCGCCCGGACGCGCCACAGCCACACGCGTGCGGCGCGACGTGTGCTGAGCACGTCGCCCCGACGCGTGTGGCTCGCGCCGCCGCCGGTGATCAGCCGGCGGCGATCCGTCGCCAGCGGCTACACCGAAACAGACGTGTCCTCGTCCTCGACGTCGCTGGCGGCGACTGGGGTCACGATCGTCATGCCGTGTCCGGACTCCATGTGGTAGGCGGTCAGGCCGTGCTCGACGACGTCGATGCCCTTCAGCTCGTCCTCGGGCTCGAGGCGCAGGTTGAACGAGCCGGGGAGCGAGCGGATGCCCTTCATCAGGGCGTAGCCGACGAGTCCGACGACCACGATGCAGCTGAGGCTGCCGACGAGCTGGGCGACGAGCTGGGCCGTGCCGCCGCCGTAGAAGAGGCCCTCGATGGCGATCGAGTTGTCGGCCCCGTCCGGGCCCGGCAGACCGAAGTCGCCGGTGGCGAACAGGCCGACGGCGATGGTGCCGAAGATGCCGCACATCAGGTGCACCGGGACGGCGCCGATCGGATCGTCGATGCGCAGGTGCTCGAGCAGGTCGATGCCGAGCGGCACGATCACCCCGGCGATGGCGCCGATGATCACCGCGCCCAGCGGTGAGATCCAGTAGCAGGGTGCCGTCACCGCCACGAGGCCGCCGAGGAACCCGTTGAGCGACATCGCCAGGTCCCAGGTCTTGAACCGTGGATAGGTCACCGCCACGGCGATGAGCCCACCGGCGCAGGCGGCGAGCGTGGTGTTCGCGGCCACCCGGCCGATCCCCTCGAAGTCCATGGCCGACAGCGTCGAGCCGGGGTTGAAGCCGTACCAGCCGAACCACAGGATGACCGCACCGATCGACGCCATCGTCAGGTCGTGCGGGGGGAACATGGCGCCGCCGTCGCGCTTGAACTTGCGGCCGAGCCGCGGTCCGAGCGCCAGGGCGCCGGCCAGGGCGAGCAGGCCGCCGACGGTGTGCACGACGGTCGAGCCGGCGAAGTCGCGGAACACGGTGCCGTCGCTGACGATGCCGTTGAACCAGCCCATCGTGTTGCCGAGCCAACCGCCCGGGCCCCAGACCCAGTGGCCGAAGATCGGGTAGATGAAGCCGGACACCGCGAGGCTGTAGAGGATGTCGCCCTTGAAGCTGGTGCGGCCGACCATGGCGCCCGAGGTGATGGTCGAGGCGGTGTCGGCGAAGGCGAACTGGAAGAGGAAGAACGCCAGGAACGCGACCTTGGTGTCGAAGAGCCCGCCGTAGGTGTAGGTCGGGGTCGCGCCGTTGAGGAAGAAGTTCGAGTGGCCGATCAGGCCGTTGCCGACGCCGAACTGGAAGGCGAAGCCGATCGCCCAGTAGAGGATGCCGCAGAGGCACGTGTCGAAGACGCACTCCATGAGCACGTTGATCGTCTCGCGGGAGCGGGCGAAGCCGGCCTCGAGGGCCATGAATCCCGCCTGCATGAAGAACACCAGGAAGGCGGCGACGAGCACCCACATCGTGTTGATCGGGCTGATCGTGTCGCCCGCGGCCTCTGCGGCCCTGCCCAGCGTCGAGGCTCCCGCCTCGGCGCCGAGGAAGAACGCGAGGCCCTTCATCAAGCCGAGGATCGCGAGGATCCCCAGCATCTTCCCTGCCAGGATGACGCCGAAGTTCTTGCGCACCTCGGGGTCCCTGAACCGCTGCAGCCGTGATCGAATCATGGAGCGGACCGTACGGAGCGGCCATTACGTCCGCGTTATGCAGATGTGAAGCAACCGGGTCCGAGCTGTTTCCGCCGTGTTTCGTCGCGGCGGGGCCGTCCCACCCCGGACGAGGGCGGTGGCGCGCCGGTGTCAGGCCTCCCCGAGTGCGACGAGGCGGTAGCCGACCCCGGGTTCGGTCACGATCTGCGGCCGCTCCGCGCCGTCGCCGAGCTTCTTGCGCAGGTTCGTCACGTGCACGCGCAGCGACTCGGTCGTGCCGCCCTCGGGTCCCCACACCTGGTCCAGGATCGTGCGGTGGCTCAGCAGGCGGCCCGGGTTGCGGGCGAGCAGCGCCAGCAGCCCGAACTCCTTGCGCGTGAGGGTGAGCTCCTCGCCGGCGGCGGTGGCGGCGTGCGCCCCGGTGTCGACGACCACGTCGCCCACCACCAGGTCCTGCGCGTCGACGACGGCGGCCAGCAGCGCACGGTGACGGACCCCGACGCGCACCCTTGCCAGCAGCTCCGCCATCGAGAACGGCTTGGTGACGTAGTCGTCCGCACCCAGGTCGAGCGCGGCGACCTTGCGGTCCTCGTCCCCGTCCGCCGTGATCACGATGATCGGGTTGCGGAACCACCCCCGCAGGTCGCCGCACAGGTCGAGCCCGTCGCGGTCGGGCAGGCCCAGGTCGAGCAGGACCAGGTCGGGCTCGCGCACCGCGACCCGCTCGTGCGCCTGCTGCGCCGTCGCGGCGACCTCGACCGAGTAGCCACGTCGTTGCAGTGCGGTGGCGATGACCTCGGCCACCGAGTCGTCGTCCTCGACGACCAGCACCGAGGTGTCAGTCGACGGGGAGCTCGACGAGGAACGCGGCGCCGCCGCCGGGGTGCTCATCGACGGTGATGGTACCGCCGTGCGACTCGGCGATCGCCCGGCAGATCGCCAGACCCACGCCGCTCGATCCGGCGAGGCTGCCCGAGCGGAACGGCTGGAAGATGGCGGCGGCCTCCTCGGCGCTGACCCCGGGTCCGCGGTCGGTCACCCGCACCCGTGCCAGCCGGCCGTCCCGGCGCACCGACACCACGACGTCCTCGTCGGGCGAGCTGTGTCGCACGGCGTTCTCGAGGAGGTTGGAGACCAGCTGGTCGAGCTGGATGTGGTCGGCCTGCACCACCAGCGTCGGCGTCGCGCTCGTGACGCGCACCGGGACCCGGTCGCGCAGCCGGCCCGCCCGGTCCGCAGCGATCTGCACGAGGGCGACCAGGTCGACCGCCTGCCGGTCCGGTGACATCGCGTTGGTCTCGATGCGGCCGAGGCTCAGCAGGTTCTCGACCAGGCGGTCCAGGCGCTGCGCCTCGGAGTCGATCAGGTGCAGCAGCCGTCGACGCAGGTCGTCGTCGAGGGGGTGGTCCTCGTCGAGCATGTCGGTGGCGGCGCCGCGGATGGTGGCGAGTGGGGTGCGCAGGTCGTGCGACACCGAGCGCAGCAGCAACGACCGGTCGCGGTCGAGCCGCGTCAACGCTTCGATGCGGCCGGACACGAGCGTGGACACGACGACCGCGACGCCGAAGAACACGACCAGCGCCGCGACGTCCTCGGCGACCACCAGGCGGATCGAGCCGACCGGCGGCAGGCGGAGCGAGAACGCGAGCCCGGCGGCCGCAGCGACGAGGTACGCCGGCCACCGTCCGCCGATGAGCGCGGCGGCGACCACGGGCACGACGAGCAGCAGGCCGAGCGTCGAGCGGCCGATCAGGTCGTCGAACGGGACCAGTGCCAGCGCGAGGACGACGACCCCGGCGAGGCCGACCGCCGCGGCGCGACGCGGCCGGAGCCCCTGCTGGAGCATCCGGTCGGACCACCGTCGCAGCGGATGTGCGGCGTTCGCCAGGGCCGACAGGATCGCACGGCTCAGGCGTCGGGCCGGCGGTGGCGGTCGGCCGCGTGGCGCAGCAGCCACCACGACGCGACGGTGATGACGGCGAGCACTGCGGCGGTGACCGCCATCGTGCGGCCGAACCGGTCGGCGGTCGTCGCATGCGTCGCGGCCAACAGGGGGCCGGAGAGGTCGCGATCCAACGCCTTCGCCGCCAGGTCGAACGCGTCGCCGTCGGGGTGGGCGAGCGCGACCTGGCGGGCGACCTCGGCGAGGGGTCCGTGCCCGCGGGCGGCCGAGACCGACAGGAAGGTCGACGTGCCGACGGCGAGCGCCATCGCCGAGCCGAGGAAGCGGGACAGGCTGATCCATCCGGCCGCCTCGTTGATGCGGCCCGCGGGCAGGTGCAGCACCGCGACGCTGGTCAGCGAGGCGTTGGCGATGCCGGCGCCGACCCCGGCGAGCGCCAGCGGGAGCAGCATCTCGTCGCGCGTCGTGCCCTCGGACACGAACGCCAGCATGGCGAAGCCCGCCACCATCAGCCCGAGCCCCAGCGTGACCGGCCAGCGAGGGCCGACCCGGTGGCCGAGCCAGTGCGCGAACAGCGCGCACAGGAGCATCGACGCGATGAACGGCCCCAGGGCCAACAGGACCGACACCGCGGCGTGGTCGAAGGTCGCGGCGGACTGCGCGAACAGGTTGAAGAAGTACAGCAGGCTCAGCATGCCGATCGACGCGCCGACCGTCGCGAGGTTCGCGCCGAGCACCGCGTGGTCGCGCACGATGAAGGGGTGCAGCAGCGGGTGCTCGGCCCGGCGTTCGTGTCGCACCAGCAGGATGACCAGCACGGCGCACACGGCGACGGTCACCAGCGTGCGCCACGAGCCGAGCTCCCAGGTCGCGACCCGCTCCGCCAGCAGCACCACGAGCGCGACCAGGACGGCGACCAGGGCAGCGCCGACGACGTCGCCGGTCGGGCGGTGGGTGCCGCGGCCCGGGTGGTTGCGCAGCGGCGAGACGATCAGCCCGGCGACGACCGCCAGCGTCACGTCGATGACGAAGATCCAGCGCCAGCTGTACCAGTCGGTCAGCACGCCGCCGACCAGCGGTCCGATGGCGAACGACGACGCGTACGCCAGTCCGCGCCAGCGGAAGCCGTCGCCCTCGTCCCCGCGTCGGCAGTACTCGGCGACGACCTCGATGCTGGAGGGGAGGATGAGCGCGGCGCCGAGGCCCTGCCCGAGCCGTGCGGCGAGCAGGACCCAGAAGCCGGGCGCCAGCGCGCCGACGAGCGAGGAGACGGCGAAGATGCCGATGCCGATGTCGTAGGTGCGCACCCGGCCGATCACGTCGCCGAGGCGCCCGCCGACCAGCACGAACGCCGCTGCCGCGACGAGGTACGCGTTGACGACCCAGCCGAGCTGCACCGTCGAGAGCGACAGGTCGACCGCCATGCCACGCGTGCCGACGCTCACCGCCGTCGTCGTGAAGCCGACGAGCCCTGACGACAACGTGACCGACAGCACCGCGGGCCGCGACCGCAGCACCTGCTCGCTGTTCGGGTCGGCCGTCATGGCGTTCGACGGTACCGGCGCGGCATCGCCGATCGGCGACTGCTGCGGCGCTGTCGCCGGACAGGTTCGGACCGCAGGTGACCTCCAGCGTCACCTGCGGCCCGATCCTCGGTGCGCGGGTGGCTCAGCGGGGGAGTGCTCGCTCGAACAGCGCCCGGGTCGCGTCCCGGTGCCGGGCCGCTGCACGCTCGTCGTAGGTCGGGTTGTCGGGGACGGCGAAGCCGTGGAGCGCCGGGTACTCCTCGATCGTGGCGACCACGCTCGCGGCGTCGTAGGCAGCGGCGAGCCGCTCGGCCTGCTCGGCGTCGAACGAGCCGTCGTCGCGGGCGGCGCCGACGTACACCTCGCTGCGGACCTGGGTCGCGACCAGGTGCGGGCTGTCCGGATCGCCCTCGACGGCCAGTCGACCGCCGTGGAACGAGGCGGCCGCGCCGACCCGCTCGCCCAGGTGCCCCGCGACGTGCAGCGACAGCCGGCCGCCGAGGCAGTAGCCGGTCGTGCCGACCGGTCCGTCGACGACATCGTCGCGCTCCTGCAGGTACGTCACGAACGTCTCGGCGTCGGCGAGGTATCGCTCGCTGGTCAGATCGCCGATCAGCGCGAGGAGCCGACCGAGCTCGTCCTCGTCCGAGAAGGCCGTGGTCATGTCGAAGGGCTCGTAGCCCCCGGATCGGTAGTAGATGTCGGGCACCAGCACGACGAAGCCGGACGAGGCGAGCTCGTCGCCCATCGTGCGGAAGGTCGGCCGGTAGCCACCGGCGTCGGGGTAGAGCAGCACGCCCGGCCACGGCCCATCCCCGTCGGGCACGTGCAGTGACGCGGCGCACTCGCCGTCGGTGGTCGTGATCGTGACGTCGTGTGTCGGCATGTGGCCGATCTACCGACCGCCGACGGGGCGGTCAAGGGCTCGGCCTCCGTGGCCCGCGCCACCATCTTCGGGCGTTTCGCGACCGATTCGGTCGGAAACTGCCCGAAGTTCGGCGCGCTTCGGGCCGGGAACGACGAAGGCCCAGATCGATCGTGCGACCTGGGCCTCGTGCTGGTGCGCCCCCTGGGACTTGAACCCAGAACCTGCGGATTAAGAGTCCGATGCTCTGCCAATTGAGCTAGAGGCGCATGCATCCCACCGGCCCGGACCGGCAGGACGATTGTTGTACCTGCCCGGCGGCTCCGGGCACAAGTGCCCTCGGCCGCCGGGCCTTGGGGTGACCGAGGGGATTTGAACCCCCGACATCCAGGACCACAACCTGGCGCTCTAACCGGGCTGAGCTACGGCCACCATGACAAGGTCGGTCAGCATAGCCGCCCGTCCCGCGGGGTTCGAAGCCGGTTGAAGTACCGTGTCCGCACCTGCCCCCGTAGCTCAGATGGACAGAGCAGCGGACTTCTAATCCGACGGTCGCAGGTTCGAATCCTGCCGGGGGCGCTGGGCACCGACCGGTGC
>JAFAFZ010000255.1 GCA_023423215.1 Actinomycetes bacterium | reverse complement strand
TGGACGCCCGCGTGGACTCGGACGCGCTGCGGGTCGACGGCGAGCGACAGGTGCCGTTGCTGGCGGCTCGGGCGCACCCGACGCCCGCCGACCTCTCGGCAATGGTCGGTGAGGGCGCCGGGCGCGGTCCGGTGGTGGTCGTGTCCGACCGGCTCAGCGACGCGGGTCGGCGGGTGCTGCGGGACGCAGGCTGGGGGTGGTTGGACCGCCGGGGCCACGTGCGGATCTGGGCGCCGGGGCTGCGGGTCGAGTCCCCCACCGAGGGCGTGGCCGCGACCCGGCCGACCTCGGGCAACATCTGGACGACCGTCGGACTCGAGATCGCGCTGCACGCGCTGGTCCACCCCGAGCAGCTGGTGACCGCCCGCCGGGTCGCGCCGGAGATCGGTCGCAGCGTCGGCACGACGCACGAGCTGATCGGCCGCTTCACCGCCGCCGGGCTCGTGGGGCCACGCACGCACCGGCCGCTGCTGCCCGACCTGTTCTGGGAGACCGCGGCCAACTGGCCCGACCGCGACTGGACGCCGCTGCCCGTGTCGATCGTCGAGGCCGCCGCCAGGGTGTCGCCCTCGGACCTGGTTCGGGTCGACGAGCGCGCGGCGACGCTCGGCGGCGCACGCATCGCGGCGGCCGGCGAGCTGCCCGCGAGGTGCTACGTGCGCTCGGCGAGTGCGCTGCGCCGGCTGCGGGGCCTGGTCGACCGGGACGAGCCGACGCGGTGCTGGGTGCGCGCCGCGCCCGTCGAGTGGGTACCGCTCAACGAGGAGCACCCGCGGGACGACGAGCACCCGTGGTCGGTCGCGCACCCGGTGCTCTGCGCCGTGCGCCTGGCCGCGGACCCCGCACGCGGCCGGGAGATCGTCGAGGACTGGGGCATCGTGCCCGGCGGCGACGCCGAGGACGACGCGTGAGCCGGAGCAGGGGCGCGGGTGCGGCCCACCCGGCCGACGGGACCGACGCATGAGCGCGGGTACGCCCGGACCGGCCGACGGGTCGGAGGCATCGACGCTCGTCGTGCTCTCGGGCCGCCGCGGCGGCACGACGCACCTCGAGGTCGAGCTGCTCGGCACGCTGCCGCCGGACCTGCGCCTGATCGGCGGCCTGGCCGTGATGTGCCGTGTCGGTTCGCCCCACCGCACGACGGTCGACCTGGACGCCGTCGCCCGCGACCTGGACGACCTGCACGAGTCGATCGCACGTCTGGCGATGACCGCGACCGGCGGGGGCCAGTACCGGTTCGAGGGCGACCTGGACCTGGACGTGATCGACGTCGCGCCGCAGGCCGCCGATGCCCTGGCGGTCGAGCTCGGTGCGAGCGGCGGCACGCTGTCGGACCTGGAGCTCAACCTGCTGTCGCTGACCTGGGCGCACGACGGCGCCACCCCGGTCGATGCGATCGCCGTGGACGAGCTGGCGGGTGAGCCGTTGGCGGAGGCCCGAGGCCGACTCGTCGCGACGACCTCGGGGCTGGTGGCGATGAAGTCGACGGCGATCCCCCTGCGCGCCTCGACCCGGCCCGAGAAGCGGGCGTCGGACCTGTACGACCTGGGTCGGCTGCTCCTCGTCGACGGCGCGGGCGCTGCGCGGATCGACGGCATGCCGGCACCGCTCGACACGGTGGTCCGGCACCGGCTCGAGCGCTGGTTCCTGGACGACGCCGGGCGTGATCGCACGTACCGAGAGGTGCGCCGCTTCGACGAACCGAAGCTCGACCTCGATGCCGTCGCCGACGCCGTCGAGGACCTTGCCGGCTGAGGCATCTGGCGGCCGACGCTTCCGCGGAAGCGTTCGTCGAACTCGTCAGGCGGCGGACGCTTCCGCGGAAGCGCTCGGCGGCGGACCGGCAGCGGTGGGGAGGGGGGTGGAACCAGGGCGCACGGCTCGCGGGCCGTCGCCGAACGCGGCGAAGAAGCAGGCCCAGTCGATGTGGTCGCCCATCCACCGGCTCCCCGCACCGTCGGCAGCGATGTCGATGCCATGTCGCCGGTAGGCCTCGACCAGCTCGCCCAGCGCGCCGGACAGCGCTGGCGCCCGTTCGGGCACGACGGTGCGATCCGGCTTGGTGAAGGTGTGCTCCGAGGCCGTGCCCGTCAGACCCCAACCACCCTCGTGCACCGCCCGGTGGTGCTTCGCGCACAACATCAGCAGGTTCTCGCGCACGGTCGGCCCGCCGTCCTCCCAGTGCACGATGTGGTGCGCGTGCAACCCCTGGCGCACGCCGCAGCCCGGGAAGCGGCACCCGTCGTCACGTCGCAGCAGCCACCGCCGCAACGCCCGGTTCGGGGAGCGCGTGTGCGGCGCCGCGTCCAGCTCGGTGCCGTCGCCCAGCCGGGCGACCAACCGCATGCCGGCATCGCAGGACAGCCGCTGCAGCACGGCGATCGACAACCGGCGTCCACGCCCCGACAGCACCGGCCACGCCCGCAACCGATCCACCAGTCCCTGCAGCTCCGCCGGGACCTTGCCGGGGTCGCCCACCGTGCCCGGTCCGTCGCAGGCGGCGTCGCTGCAGCTCCCGGTCGATGCCGCGGTGTCGTCGGCCGGCGCCGAGCCCGCAGCACCGGAGTCCACGGCCCGCCGGTCAGCATCCACCGCCGCGGAGCGATCTTCCGGCGTGGCCGGTTCGACGCCGTCCTCGGAGACGGACCCGGCGGCCGACCCGCTCGCCGGATCCGTGCCATGGGCTGCGATGACGTCGGCGAGTGCGTTGGCGTCCACGCGGACCGTGATCTCGGGCTGCACGCCGCACGACGCTCCCTCGGGCGGGTGCGCCAGGTGGTACCGAGCGAGCTCGACCATCGCATCGGCCCGGCGCTGCGCCAGCGTCGGTTCGTCCTCGTCCGCGTCCAGTGCGCCCTTCAACGCACGCGTCGCCTCGGCCACCACGACGTCCAAGGCGGACATCAGCGCCTCGGCGTCCTCGGCCGGCACACGCACCCGCCCGATCAGATCGCCGGTCAGGTCGTCATGACCCCACGTGAACGACCGCAGGGAGCGGGCGACGTCCTCGCCGTCGCGCAGCGCACGCTCCTCGTCCTGCTGCTCCTGCGAGCGCCGCAACGCCGCACACGCACGCTCGATCTGGGCCGCGGTCCCCCACTGCGCCATGTCCACCAG
>JAFAFZ010000199.1 GCA_023423215.1 Actinomycetes bacterium | reverse complement strand
GTCCAGGACCTGGCAGCCGATGGCGTGCTCGAACCCGCCGTCGCCCAGGCCGGTGCCGTCGAGCGCGAACGACGTCCGCTGGCCCGGCGTGGACTGGTAGCGCCCGATGTCCAGGTTCGTGTCGCGCCGCGGCAGCCGCGAGAAGGTCACGACCCCGTCGCCGATCGTCGCCGCACCCGGCGGCGACCCGAGCTCGAGCGTGCCCTCGCGCAACCCGACCTGGATGACCAGCGTCGTGCGTCCCAGCCGGGCGACCCGGGCGTCGACCAGGACCCGGCCGGCCCGGGGCACCGCACCGAGGTGGAGGGTCAACGACGAGGTCGCCATCCAGTCCGGCGCGATCGCTCGGCCGCACAGCGCACCCGCCAGGACGTCGACGATCGTCGCGAGCGCGCCCACCGACACCCGCTCGCCCTGCACCAGCCCGCGGTCCAGGTCGACCTCGGCGACGTGGTGGGCGTCGTCCACGACGACGAGCTCGAAGGGCAGGTCGCGCAGCGCGTGCGACTCGGGCGGGTACACGACCTCGCTCACGCCTCGGCCCCGACCTCGTCGTGCAGGTGGTCGAACCACGTGCGCACCGCGTCCGGATCGGGGTCGCGTCCGAGGGCCACCTGCAGCGCCAGGCGTGCCTTGCCGGACCCCAGGCCGTGGGAGGCGATCGCGCCGGCGGCGTGCAGCGTCGCGAAGCCGCCCCGACCGCCGTAGATGGGGACGACCTCACCCGCGCGACACCGGCTGGTGACCACCACGGGCACGTCTCGGCGCAGCGCCTCGAGCAGCCCGTCGACCAGCCCGCCGTTCACGTTGCCCGCGCCCCCGCCCTCGACCACCAGACCCTGCACGCCCCGCTCGAGGTGCCACGGCACGAGCTCCGGGTCGGTCTCCCAGTGCGAGGTCACCACCGCGACCGGGCCGCCGAGCTCGGGGCTGCCGTCGTCGTCGAACGCCGGTGCGGGCGTCGGCCGCGGTGAGGGCGCCACGAAGCGCACGCCGAGCTCGTCGACGGTCCCGACCGGGCCACGGCGGGGTGACGCGAACGTGCACAGGGCCGTGGTGTCGGTCTTCGTGACCCACCGGGCGTGATGCAGCTCGCCGTTGACGCACAGGAGCGCACCGCGGTCCCGCGTCGCAGGGTCGGCGGCGACGCGCAGGGCGTCGGCCAGGTTCCGGGGGCCGTCACCACCGAACTCGCCCGCGTGGCGCATCGCCGCGGTGAACACCAGCCCGCCGTGGCCGGTGGAACGCCGCACGATCAGCTCGGCGAGCCAGGCCGTCTCCTCCAGGACGTCGGTTCCGTGGGTGACCACCACCCCGTCCGCGCCGTCCTCGAGGGCGGTGCGGGCGTGGGTCGCGATCGTCGCGGCGAGCTCGGTCGAGAGGTTCCAGCTGCCGGGCACGGACAGGTCGACGACGTCGACGTCAGCGGCGTTCTGGCCCGACCGATCGAGCAGGTCCCGTCCGGACAGCGTCGCCGTGACGGCCCCGTCCTCGCCCGGTGTCGAGGCGATCGTCCCGCCGGTGGCGATCAACGTGAGCGACATCGCCGCATCGTAGGCGGCGGACGCTGAGAGGAGTCCGGGGTGCGGGCGGCGCCCGATGCCGGTCGCGCGACGGCGTCGATAGCCTGCGACCCCGTGACGTCACTCCGCCCGTCGATCGCCGCGCTCGTGGCGCTGATGCTGCTCGCGACCGCCTGCGGTTCGGGTCGGGACGACGCCACGGCGAGCCGCCGATCGGCGGACCGGGACGACGCCGAGGTGCAGTCGGAGTCGACACCGGACACCCCCGGATCGCTGTCGTGGGGGTCGTGCGCCGCCGCTGCCGCGCAGACCGCCGGGCTCGACTGCGCCGTGCTCGAGGTCCCCGTCGACCCGGAGGATCCTGACGGCGCCACGCCCGAGCTGGCGCTCGCCCGCGTCGCCTCGACCGGGACGCCGGACGAGCGCATCGGCTCGCTCGTCATCAACCCCGGCGGGCCCGGCGGCTCGGGCATCGAGTTCCTGGCGTCGGCCGCGATGGTCTTCCCCGAGGACCTGACCGACCACTTCGACCTCGTCTCGTTCGACCCCCGCGGCGTGGGCGAGAGCTCGCCGGTGCGCTGCCTCGACGACGACGCGAAGGACCGGCAGCTGGCGGGCGACCTGTCCCCGGACACGCCCGAGGAGATCCAGCGGGCCATCGACGACCAGGCCGAGTTCCTGGCCGGGTGCCAGGCGAACTCGCCCGAGATGCTGCGCCACATGAGCACCGCGGACGTGGCCGCGGACCTGGACCGGATCCGTGAGGCGGTCGGCGACGACCAGCTGAACTACCTGGGGTACTCCTACGGCACCGAGATCGGCGCCGCGTACGCGACCCTCTTCCCGGAGAACGCCCGGGCGCTCGTCCTGGACGGCGCGGTCAGCACCGAGGCGTCCGCGGACGAGCAGACCCTGACCCAGGTGCTCGGGTTCGAACGCACCTATGCGGCGTTCGTCCAGGCCTGCGACGAGGACCCCGAGTGCCCGCTCGGTCCCGACGCCGCCGCCACGATCGCCTCGACCCGTGCTGCGCTGGAGCAGTCGCCGGCGACGGTGCAGACCCGCAGCGGCAACCGCCTGCTCACCGTCGACCTGTTCGACATCGGCCTGGCCACCGCCCTGTACGACACGGCGCTCTGGCCGACGACCACGCAGGCGATCGCTGACGTGCGCAGCTCGGGCGGTCCGGTGCTCCTCTCGCTGGTCGACCGCCAGCTCGGCCGTCAGCCCGACGGCAGCTACGACAACTCGAGCGACGCGCAGTCGATGGTCAGCTGCGCGGACGCCGAGGAGCGGCCCACCGTCGAGGAGGGCATCGCCACCGCACAGCGCATCGCCGGTGAGGCCCCGACGTTCGGGCCCGCCCTCGGGTGGAGCTCCCTGAGCTGCATCGGGTGGCCGCTCGCCGCGAACCCGATGCCCGAGCTGACCGGCGCTGGCGCCCCGCCGATCCTGGTGATCGGCACGATCGGCGACCCCGCGACCCCCTACGAGTGGGCCGAGCAGATGGCGGCGTCGCTCGAGTCCGGCGTGCTGCTCACCTACGAGGGCGACGGCCACACCGCCTTCCTGCGCGGCGGCGAGTGCATCGAGACCGCCGTCGTCGACTACCTCGTCGACCTGGACGTCCCGGACGAGGGCACCAGCTGTCCCGAGGTCGAGGGCGGCGGCACCGGCTCGATCAGGGACCAGCTCGTGAGCGAGCTGGTGAAGGCCGGGCTGGACCAGTCGCTGGCCGAGTGCGTGATCGACGGCGTCATCGCCAAGGTCGGCAGTTCGGAGCTCGACCGCATGGTGCTCGACCAGGACATGGGCGAGCTCGGGCCGCTCATCCAGGCCCAGACGATCAACTGCGCCAGCAAGGGCGACTGACCTCCGGCGCAGCGTCGCGGTCGGGGACTCGGGCGGTCCGGCGTGCGGTCGCTCAGGCGACCAGGCTCGCGATGCCCCAGATCGCCGCCACCGCACCGATGACGATCATCACGACCGCACGTACGACCGGCGGCTTCGACGACGCGTCGACGGGGGCGCCCTCGGCCCGCTGCGCCGGCGGACGGACCAGCGCCAGGACGTTGCCGGCGACCATCGCCGCACCGAACGCCAGCACGATCCACGGCAGGAAGTCCTCGCCGAGGAGCAGCTGACCACCACCGTCGTCCTGCGCGAGCAGCGAGGCGAGCCCGTGCGGACCGGCGAGGAGGGCCATCGGCGAACTGGTCATGGCCCCATCCGTAGCACCCGCCCGGCGGAGCCGCACCTTCAGCCCGCTCGCTCCCACGCCCAGCTCAGGGCAGATCCCGAACGGCCGAAAGAAACCGTTCAAGTCAGGACGCCAAGTGACGATACTACTACTACCGGTGGTTTCGCCCCCACCGGAACACAGCCGGGGCACATGGAGCGGGGGAACCACAATCTCCCTCCAAACGCATCGCCACCAGCGCTTTCCCAGGTGCTGGCTGCCTTCGTGGCCCTCGCTCCGCCCCGGTGCTGTGACGCTGCGAGACCTATCCACCGCCTGACGCCGAGCCGACCGCTCGGCGTCGTCGCGTCCGGGTGCCTCATGCGCCGTGTTCACCGCGCCGCTCCCCGTGGTTCCGGCGATACGGTGGAACCCGAACCATGGACGTGAAGGGTCATCCCCACCCTCGACACGCCGATGAGAGGAGTGTGTTGAACAGCCGCGTGGTCGCCTTCGTGATCGGACTCGTCGCCGCCGGACTCGGTGTCGCCGCGCTCCTCGTGTCGTCGCCGGTGCTCGGCCTGGCCGCCGGCGTCGCCGGCGCGATCGCCGGCATCCTGGCGCTGTCGGTGCCCGGGGACGACCCGGAGGCCGCGAGCGACGAACGTGCCCTGTTCGAGGC
>JAFAFZ010000192.1 GCA_023423215.1 Actinomycetes bacterium | reverse complement strand
GCGCATGACCGTCCCCTTCTGCTCCCAGGGCGTGATCACCTCTTCGTGCACGAGGTGGACCGTCGGCGCCGCGGCGACCAGGTCCGAGAGCTTGACGTCGCGGGTCGAGAGCAGGTCGAGCATCTTCAGCAGGCCGGCCGCGGCGTCGAACGCCGGGAGGAACCCCGGCAGGATGATGCCGCCCTCGAGGTTCGCGGCGAACCCGACCGAGGCGTCGTCCGCCTCTTCCATCAGGGCGGCCGCCGACGTCTTGGTCCAGCGCACCTGGTGACCCCGGGACTCCACGATGTCCGCCGCGGCCCGGCTGACGGTGACCGGCAGGGCGACGGTGTCGCCCAGGAGCCGATCGCCCACCAGGTCGAGGAAGACGAACAGCAGCTGGTCGAACGACAGGACGGTGCCGCGGTCGTCGACGAGGACGAGCTGCTCGCCCGACGGGTCGAGCACGGCGCCCAGGTCGGCGCCGGACGCCTTGACGAGCGAGGCCACCGCGGCGGCGTGCTCGTCCCGCTGGAACCCGAGCACGCCCTTGGTCGAGGCGAACGGGTTCACCACCAGCACCTCGGCACCGAGCTTGGCGAGCACGTTCGGCATGACGAAGCTCGTCGAGCCGTACGAGTAGTCGATCACGACCTTGAAGCGGCGCTGCGCGACCTGCTTCACGTCGATCGTCTGCTCGAGCGCCACGGCGTACTGCTCGAGCGCACGGGGCACCAGGTCGATGTCGCCGATGTCCGCGGGACGCACCCGGCGGAAGTCCTCACGGGTGAAGAGTCGCTCGATCTTGCGCTGCTGCTCCTCGAGGATGTCGGCGCCGTCGCTGTCGAAGAACCGGATGATGACGTTGTCGGGGTCGTCCGGGCTGAGCCGCAGCGTGATCGCGGCGGAAACGACCGCCGAGCGGCAGTGGAACCGGGTGAGCGGCACGCTCGCGGTCTCGAGGTCCATCACGTTGACGCCGCCCGCGTTCAGGCCGGCCATCATCGCCCGCTTCAGCATGCGAGCCGCACGGCTCGAGTCGCGCGAGACCACGACCGTCGCGTCCTTCTTGAGCGAGGTCGCGAACGCGAGCGCGACCTTCGCCGCGAGCTCGGGCGTCATGTCGACGTTCGCCAGGCCGGACACACCGCCGCGACCGAACAGGCTGCGGGCGCCGCGAGACTCCCAGATCACCGAGGTGTTGACGACGGCGCCGGCCTCGATCGTCTTGAACGGGTACACCTTGATGTCGGAGGACAGCACCGCGTTCTCGCCGACGAAGACCTCGTCGCCGAGCACGACGCCCTCTTCGCAGCGCACGCCGCGGCGCAGGTCCGAGGCGCGGCCGACGACGGTGCCGCGCATCTTGGCCCCCTCGCCGATGTAGGCGTTCTCGTGCACGACGGTGCGTTCCAGCTCGCCGTCGCGGCGCATGCGCACGCCGGTGCCGAGCACCGAGTACTCGCCCAGGTGCACGCCGGCGTCGACGAAGCAGTTGTCGCCGATGACCGCAGGGCCGTTCAGGATCGCCTCGGGGCTGATCTCGGCGCCTTCGCCGACGAACACGCCGTCGGAGACCTCGAACCCGGGGATCTGGACGACGACCTTGCCGTCCAGGATGTCCTTGTGCGCCCGGAGGTAGGCGCCGAGCGTGCCGACGTCCTCCCAGTAGCCCTCGCCGACGCAGCCGTACACGCCCTCGCCCGCTTCGAGCAGCGCCGGGAACACGTCGGAGGAGAAGTCGACGGGGACGTCGGGTGCGATCCAGTCGAAGATCTTCGGGTCGAGCACGTAGATGCCGGAGTTGATGGTGTCCGAGAAGACCTGGCCCCAGGTCGGCTTCTCGAGGAAGCGCTCGATCGAGCCGTCCTCGTTCGAGATGACGATGCCGTACTCGAGCGGGTTCTCGACCCGAACGAGGCCGATCGTGGCCAGCGCCTGCTGGTCGTGGTGCGCCTGGACCAGCGCACTCAGGTCGACGTCGGTCAGCACGTCGCCCGAGATCACCATGAACGTGTCGTCCGCGAGCTCGTCCATCGCGTTGCGGACCGAGCCCGCCGTGCCGAGCGGGGTCTCCTCGGAGGCGTAGCTGATGTTCACCCCGAACTCGGAGCCGTCGCCAAAGTGGTTGCGGATCGCGTTGGGCATGAACGCCACCGTCACCACGATGTCCACGATCCCGTGCTGCTTCAGCAGGTCGATGATGTGCTCCATCATCGGCCGGTTGACCAGCGGGAGCATCGGCTTGGGAGCGTTCGAGGTGAGCGGGCGGAGGCGGGTGCCCTCGCCTCCCGCCATGATGACGGCCTTCACGGCTGGATGGTCCCTCTCTGTCGACAGCGTCGGTCCACCTTGAACCTACCCGTGTGCACCGGCGGCTACACCGATGTGACCGGCGTCCCCCGAGCGGGTGGGCCGCGCCGCCGCGTCGCTCAGGCGGCGGACTCCCGGGCCCGCAGCTCCCGCCCCTCTCGCAGGGCACGCAGGCCTGCCGGGAAGTACCCGACGAACGCGATGAGGCTGCAGACCAGGCCCGGGATGCCGGCGCCCCAGGCGATGACGAGGAACACCGTCGACGCGGTGTCGGACAGGGACGGGTCCGCCGAGGCGAGGAACGCCGGGAACGCCGTCATCATCGCGAAGGTGCCGCACTTGCCGATCCAGGTGACGTCCATGCGCTTCGCTCCGAGCAGCACCGTGGTGGCGACGAAGATCGACAGCACGACCTCTCGGATCACGACGATCCACGCGAAGACCATGAAGTACGGGATGTCCAGGTCGGCCAGCATGATGCCGCCGATCCCTACGATCATCAGCAGCCGGTCCACGGTGGGGTCGAACATCTTGCCGAAGTTCGACACCTGGCCGAAGTGCCGGGCGACGTACCCGTCGACCCAGTCGGGCGCGCCGAGGGTGGCCAGCAGCGCAGCCGCCGCCAGGTAGTTCTCCCGGCCGAACAGCAGGTACAGGAAGACCGGGATGCACACGAGGCGCACCAGCGTGATCAGGTTCGGCGCGGTGAGCAGCCGGTCCTCGCCCTCGGGGATCTCCTCGCCGGCGAGCCCGCGGTGCGTCACGTGTTCGGTCACGGGGGTCATGCTACGGCGCATGCCCCGTGACGTGGTGACCGCCCCGGCACCTACGCTCACGCCATGTCGAGCACGGCCGAGACCCCGGAACCCACCGTCTTCACCCGCATCATCCGGGGCGAGCTCCCCGGGCGCTTCGTGTGGCGCGACGACGAGGTCGTCGCCTTCCTGACGATCGCCCCGCTCCGGCCCGGCCACACGCTCGTGGTGCCGGTGCAGCAGGTCGACCAGTGGACGGACCTCTCCCCCGAGCTGTGGACCCGGCTGGCCGAGGTCCAGCTGGCGATCGGGAAGGCGCAGCTCGAGGCGTTCCGCCCCGTCCGGGTCGGCTCGATCATCGCCGGGCTCGAGGTGCCGCACTGCCACGTGCACCTCGTGCCGATCGACTCCGAGTCCGACCTGAACTTCGCCCACGCCGACGGCTCGCCGGACCAGGACGCCCTGGACGAAGCCGCGGAGCGTCTGCGCGCCGTGCTGCGCAGCCACGGCCACGCCGAGGTAGCCGACGCCTGAGGGCGAGGTGCCGCCGGCGACGGGCTCGACGACGGGTCCGGCTCAGCTGGCGACCGGCTCGCCGGTGGCGGGGTCCACCTCCTCGACGAGGTGCTCGCCCTTGTTGCGGGCGTTGTTCACCGCGGTCGAGACGGCGTGGAAGGTGATGAGCTCGGGCGGTGCCGGCACCAGGAGCCTGCCGAGCAGCTCGGTGTCGTGCTGGTCGGGGTCGAGCCAGGTGTCCCAGGCCGACCGGGGCAGCATGACGGGCATGCGGTCGTGCAGCTCGGCCATGCGCTCGTTCGCGGTGGTGGTGATGATCGAGCAGGTGCGCAGCGGATCGGTCGGCGAGGGCTCGGGCAGGTCGAGCGACGACCTGCTGCGCGGCGCCGCTCCACCGTCTGCGTCGCCGCCGGCTGCGTCGCCGTCGTCCGTCGCCGGAGCCTTCGGCCGCTTGGGGCCCTTCCACGCCTCCCACAGGCCGGCGAACGCGTAGGGCTCGCCGTCGGATCGGTGGATGTAGTACGGCTGCTTCTTCTTCTCGCCCGGCTGGACCTTCCACTCGTAGAAGCCGTCGGCCGGGATGATGCAGCGCTTGCGGGCGAAGGCGGTGCGGAACGCCGGCTTGGAGGCGACGGTCTCGGCCCGGGCGTTGATCATGCGAGCGCCGATGTTGACGTCCTTGGCCCACGACGGCACCAAGCCCCAGCGGAAGGCGTCCAGGTGGCGGGTGCCGCCGTCCGCGTAGACCACGTACACGCTGGTGGTGGGAGCCGTGTTGAAGTTCGGGCCGCGGTCGAGCAGCTGCTCGGGCGCCGCATCGACGTCGAAGTACTGCGCGACCTGGTCCGGTGACGACGAGGAGACGAAACGTCCGCACATGGGACCGATGCTAGGACCCCACCCCGACAGCGGAGGTCGCAGCGGGCGACCGGGCTGGACCGAGGGCGGTCCCGGGGCGGCGCAGGCCACGCCGGTACGATCCGGACGCCCATGTGCCCGCCTCCCCCGCCGACCGATCCGACGCCGCTGGTCTCGGTCGTCACGCCCACCTACAACGAGGCCGAGAACCTGCCGGTGCTGGTGGAGCGGGTGCACGAGGCGCTCGGCCAGGTGCCCCACGAGATCGTCGTCGCGGACGACGACAGCCCCGACCGCACCTGGGAGGTCGGCGAGCGCATCGCCGCCGAGGACCCGACGGTGAAGGTGATGCGCCGCTTCCACGATCCGGGCCTGTCGGCGTCCGTGCTGGACGGCATGTCGATGGCGCGCGGCGAGGTGCTGGTCGTGATCGACGCCGACCTGCAGCACGACACGGCGATCCTCCCCGAGATGGTCAGCCGGGTGCAGTCCGGCGCCGCCGACGTCTGCGTCGGGTCGCGCTCGACGGTGGGAGGCGGTTACGGCGACTGGGCGGCGAGCCGGCGTCTCGTCAGCTGGGTCGCGACGCTCATCGCCCGGCTGCTGCTGCGGGTGCCCGTGTCGGACCCGATGAGCGGGTACTTCGCGGTGTCCCGTCGGGCGTACGAGCAGACCGCCCCGGACATCAACCCGCGTGGCTTCAAGATCCTGCTCGAGTTCGTCGGCCGCAACCGCTCGCTGCGCGTCGACGAGGTCGGCTACGAGTTCGCCAACCGGGTGCACGGCGAGACCAAGCTCAACCGCTCCGTGATCCGCTCCTACCTGCTGGGCGTCGCCGAGCTGCGCGTCGGACGGCAGATCAACCCGACGTTCGTGCTGTACGCGCTCGTGGGCATCGTCGGCCTGATCGTCAACTCGGTCGTGTTCACGATCGCCGAGGCGCTCGGCTTCCCCGAGATCACCACCGGGTTGAACGAGGCCATCGACCCGATCGCGTCGTCGTTCCTCTTCAGCGTCCAGGTGTCGATCCTGGTGCTGTTCGTGCTGAACAACGAGTTCACCTTCTGGGAGCAGCGCTACCGCGGCTGGAAGGTGGTCCCCGCCTTCGCGGTGTACGAGGTGATGTCGCTCGTCGGCACGGGCATCCACGTCGCGGTGTTCACCACGCTGCAGAACGTCGGGTTCCTGCTCGGCGTCCTGGGCGAGGGCGCGTCACGGGTCGTGCAGAACCTCATCGGCGCGGTCGTCGCGCTGGTCGTGAACTGGTTCCTGAACACGACCTACCTCTGGCGCCGGCGACAGCGCTGAGCGGCGCCGCCTGGTCGGCGGCCGTCAGGCGTGCGCGTGCGATTCGGCCGCGGCGCGGAACCCCTCGTTCTCGGTGGTGATCGCGCGGCGCATCGTCGACCCGAGGAGCCGCCGGGCGATGCCCGATCCCACGCCGCTCAGGTCCACCCGCAGGGTGTTGCGGCAGCGGCCGTCGCCGAGCGCGACGAGCTCGTGCGAGGCGGTCATCGTCAGCGTGGCCAGCTTCGTCGTCCACACGAAGCGCTCGTTCGGATCCAGGTGCGTGACGGTCCAGACGGTCGGACGCTGCCGCGGCTGGACGACGCGCGCCCGGCTGCCGACGCGCACGGGGCCGTCGTCCAAGCGCTCGACGCTGGTCATGGTCGGCGTCATGTCGGGCCACGACTCCAGGTCGAGCGTGAGCTCCCACACACGCTCGACGGGGGCGTCGATCTCGATCTCGCTCGTGATGTCCATGCAATCGTTGTACCATTTGGTACATGCGTCCCGCAACGGTCGATCTGCCGCTCGCGTCGCCGAGCGCCCGCCCCTCGATCTCGGGGGTGGCATGACGATGAGCGCGGCACGGGACGAGCTGCTGGGGCGGACGATCGAGCACGTCGCACGGAACGGGATGAGCGACCTGAGCCTGCGCGAGCTGGCGGCGGCCGTCGGCACCAGCCACCGCATGCTCATCTACCACTTCGACAGCCGCGAGGGGCTCGTCGCGGCGATCGTCGAGGCGCTCGAGGCGCAGCAGCGCGACGCCCTGCACGCGCTGGCCACCGAGATCACCTCGCCACGCGACCTGGTCCGTGCGCAGTGGGCCCAGCTGACCGATCCGTCGCTGCGGCCCTTCATCGCGCTCTTCTTCGAGGTCCTGGCGCTGGCGGTCCACGGGCGCCCGGGGACCGAGGGCTTCCTGGACGGGCTGACGGCGCCGTGGCTCGACCTGGCGGACCGCCTCGCCCGCGACCTGGGCACCGAGGTCGCCCGCGAGGACCTGCGCCTGGGCGTCGCGGTTGTGCGCGGCCTGCTCATCGAGGTGCTGGCGACCGGCGAGATCGAGGGCGCGACCGCCTCGTTCGAGCGCTTCCTCGAGCTCTGGGACGGCGTCTGAGCGTCCGGGTCGACACTCGCGGAGCGTGATCTGCGTGGACATCCGCCGACGCTGTCGGTGGTCGGGTCTACGATGCCGACAGGGAAGTCCGGGGCACTGGGGCAGCCATCCGTTCGGGCCGTTCGACGCGCCGAGACGAGGGAACATCCATGCACGAGGGAGCCGGCACACGATCGCGTGTGCCACACGACGAGACGCCGCAGCGCGGCTGGTACCCGGACCCGTGGTCGGTCGACCCGGTCCGCTGGTGGGACGGCCGCCGCTGGACGGTCTTCACCACCGAGCGACGGGCCGAGCACCGCGACAACTGACCTCCGCGCCCGCGGGCGTGGCGCACCCGTCCACGCGGCCGGTCAGGTCGCTCAGGCGTGCACCTCGACGACCGCGCCGACGGGCAGGTGCTCGTAGACCTGCTGGGCCTGGGCGTCCGCCATCCGGATGCAGCCGTGGCTCACCGGCGCCTGGCCGAGCGGGGTCGGCAGATCCTCGCCCGAGGAGCGCTTGGGGATGGAGTGGAAGCCGATTCCGCCGTTGAAGCGGGTCATCGAGTCCATGTAGACGCCGTTGCCGGCGAAGGCGCGTGAGCTCTTGGACTGCACGTGGAAGGTGCCCTGGGGCGTCAATCCGTCCCTGCCGGACGAGATGGGCGCCTGCAGCACCACGTTCCCCGCCGCGTCGTAGAAGGTCGCGGTCTGCGCGGACAGCGAGACGACGGCCTTCGTCCACGCTCCCCCACCGGCGGCCGGATCGGTCCGGGGTGCGTCCTGCGGTGCGACGTTCGTGGCATCACCCGACCGCGGCGGCGCGGTCGTCGTGGTGCCGGTGGGCGCAGTGGTGGTCGGCTCGGCGGTGTCGTACTCCGTCGGCACCTCCGGCAGGTCCCACGAGATCGGCTTCGCCGGGGCGTCGAGCGCCGCCCAGGTCGCGGTGCCGACGACGCCGTCGGGCGTCAACCCCTCGGAGCGCTGGAACGCGAGGACCGCGTGCAGCGTGTGGTCGCCGTAGATGTCGTCCGCCGACCCGATCGGTGCGCCGAGCGCGAGCAGCCGCTGCTGCAGCTGCTCGACGTCGGGCCCGCGGTCGCCCGGGTGCAGGTAGTAGCGACCCTTCGGGTCCTTCGGCGTCTCGTCGCCGACCGCGAGCGTGTGGTCGTCGGGCTGGTCGTGGCCGTCCGGGTAGACCTGCTCGGTCGCCTCGGCGGCAGTCGTCGTGGTCGCATCGGCCTCGCTGTCGACCTGCTCCGACGAGCCGCACGCCGCGGCGACCAGGGCCAGGCCGAACGCCACCGCCAGCGACCGGCATCGTCGCGGCAGGGTGGGCGGCGTGGTCGGGCGAGCGACAGGGCGCATCTGGTCGGGCTCCTCGGGTGCGTCGGACAGGACGTGGCAGCGTAGCCACGGGCGTCGACCGACCGGCGCTGCCGCCGTCGCTCGCGCGTGCGACGACGAGTCGCCGGCGAGTCGCCGCTGCGCACCCCTCGTTCTCGGCCTCGCGTTCTCGGAACGATCGGTTCGCCAGATGGTCGCTTCGTTCCGAGTTCAGGCTGGCGAGACGCCGACCCCCGCGTTCTCGGAACGATCGGTTCGCCAGGTGGTCGTTTCGTTCCGAGTTCACGGAACGGGCCGGCAGCCGCTCAGCCCTCGTAGGGCGGCGCGACGCCCCAGCCCCACCGCGGGACCGGGGCGTGCTCGACCACCCCGGTCGCGCCGGGCTGCGAGTTCTGCATGGCCAGCCGCGTGCCCCACTCGACGTAGCCGACGATCGCCGCTCGGAACTCCGGGTCCGCCGGCAGCTCGGCGTCGTCCGCAGCGAGGCTCATCGTCGACGCGAAGCGGTGGCGCTGCTCCGGTGTGATGGCCAGGTCCAGGTGGTGCGCCAGCATCGCCTCGTAGCCACCCATCTCGTCCGTGTAGGTGGTCGGACCGCCCAGGACCTCGCTCCACCAGACGGCCACGTGGCTGCGGTGGTGCTCGTCGACCCCACCCGGGAAGAACGGCGACAGCGCCTCGTCGGCCTCGACCCGGTCGTAGAACGCGTCGATCAGGCGGCGGATGGCGTCGCCGCCTCCTGCCCACTCGTACAACGTCGGCAGCCCCGGTTCGTCCACTCCCACGTGATCCTCCTCGAACGGTCGCCGCCGACAGCATGCGGCGGGGTAATGGTGTAATGATGTAATCATGCTGACTGCTGAACGTCGAGAACGAGTCGAGGGATGGTTCGCCGGCCGCCTCCCGTCCGACTGGCTGACCGGCCCCGCCCAGATCGGGATCGACCGCGAGGAGTTCGTCGTCCGACTCCCGATCCCCGACGTCGAGCTCGCCGCCGACGCCTCCGACGTGACGCGGGCCGAAGCGCGGGCGGGTCGTGCCCGTCAGTTCCGCGAGTCCACCCGGGACGCACGCATGGAGATCGCCCGAGAGGCGCAGCACCGCTTCGAGACCACGGTGTCGTGGGGCGTCGTGCTCGGCCAGGGCGAGGACCGCTACGCCGAGCTCTGGACCAACGTCGCCGCACCGGTCATGACGCGGCTCCGCCAGCCCGAGCGCCAGGTGCTGGACGCGCTGATCGACGGCGGCGTCGCCCGCTCCCGCTCGGACGCGCTCGCTTGGTGCGTGCGGCTCGTCGGCCAGCACGAGTCCGACTGGCTCGACGAGCTGCGCCAGGCCGTGCAGTCCGTCGCCGAGGTCCGCAGCCAGGGCCCCGCCGCCTGACGCTGCGACTGCTGCTGCACTTCTCGGAAGATCACGTTCGCGGGGCGGTCGGGTCGTTCCGAGATCCGTGCGCCGGCGGCTGACCGTCGCCGGCCACCGTGGCCGAAAACCGCCGGAACCCCCGCCGTGGCGAGGGTTCCGGTTCCGTCGGGCTGGGGAGATTCGAACTCCCGACCTCTTGACCCCCAGTCAAGCGCGCTAACCAAACTGCGCCACAGCCCGTGGGAGAGAGCACTCTAGCCGAGCGCCTCGGGACCCTCGGAATCCGATCGGCGATCCCCCACCGTTCGTCGGCAAGTGGAGTCGGCCCGCGCGGGAGGACCCTCAGCTCAGCGCGCGAGCAGCCACTGGATGCCCTGGATCGACCGCCAGCCCAGGTAGATCACCACGGCGATGAGCAGCAGCCAGAAGTGCCACGGCACCTTCGGCTCCTTCTCCTCCTCGCGCGGCGGGGCCGAGGACTGCACGAGCTTGGGAGCGTCCTCGGGATCGGCGACGTGGTGGCCTTCCGGGCAGTCGCCCTCGGGCGTCAGCGTGGACGGGGTGTAGAAGCGGTTGCAGGGTTCGCAGAACGGCATGGGCGGCGGCTCTCAGACCGGGGGGACGCCGTGGCGGCGTGAGGAGAAGTGTCGGTCCTTGCCCTCGGCGCGCACCAGTCGGCGGT
>JAFAFZ010000402.1 GCA_023423215.1 Actinomycetes bacterium | reverse complement strand
CTCGTGCACCATGCCCGCACGCTCGGCGCGGCGCTGGCGGCCCAGGGTCGCACCGACCAGGGCTCGCTGCTCGTGGGAGCGGCGGAGGCCCACGCGCTGCGCCTCGGTTCGCCGACCGGCTCCGACGACCCCGCCTTCGCCGAGGGGTTGGACGCGGTCGTCGATCCGACGGTGCGCGACGACGGCGCCACGTGGAGCCGCTCCCGCCTGGTCGACGCGCTGCGCGAGCTGGTGCTCGACCTCGACGGCTGACGCCCGGCCGGTCGGGGACCCACCCGTGGCCGACGGCTCGCGCCGGGCTGCAGTGGTCCGCTCGACGCGGAGGTCAGGTGCCGGCGTCCCTCGCGGTGGGCAGCTCGTCCCAGGTCGGCCCGCACGACGAGGTCGACGTCGCGACGGCGCCGACCACGACGGCGTGGCGCTCGTGCGAGCTCATCCTCGACCGCGCGCGGCGACCCGGTGCGTCAGGCGAGCAGCCTGGCCTTCTGCGCGGCGAACTCGTCGTCGGTCAGCACGCCCCGCTGGTGCAGGTCGGCGAGCTTCTCCAGCTGTCCGGCGGTGTCCACCCCTGCAGCGTCGCGCACGTAGCTGTCCATCTCGGCCTGCGCCTTCTGCGCGTCCGCCGCGCGGTGCTCGGCCATCTTGCCGCCGCGGGCGATCAGGTAGATGAACACCCCGAGGTACGGCAGGAAGATGATGAACACGACCCAGAGGGCCTTGGCCACGCCGCCCATGTCGTGGCTCCGGAACACGTCGATGACGACGAGGATCGCGATCCAGATCCAGATCACCATCAGGAAGAAGTACAGGAAGCTGAGGAACGTCTCCATCAGCGGGTAGTCGTAGGCGAGCACGTCGCACCTCCCTCTGGGACCGGCGGCACAGGACCCCGGTCCCTCCTCACGCCGTGGACCTCACGGCGTGCGATCCGTCGTCGCTGCCGTCACGCTCCTGCGTAGGTCAGCGAGCTGGTCCCCTTCGTCAGCGTCAGGCGGTCGCCGTCGATCGTGGAGGTGACCTCGCCGTCCAGCACCGCCAGCACCGACGCCTCGACCGTCATGGCGGCGTCGTCGCAGGCCATCTTCGTGGACATCACGGGGCCGAAGGTGATCGTGTCGCCCGACGTGGTCGTCGTGGCGCTGCCGCTGTTGCAGCCGAGCGTGAGCGTCACGGTGCCGTCGTCGGCGAACTCGAGGGTCGGCGCGGTCACCGACGCGGGCACGTTCGACGAGGTGCCGTCGGCCGAGATCGTCTCGAGCGTCCAGGTCACCCCGACGAGCGGTGCACCGCCCTCACCCACGTCACCGCCGACCCTCAGGTCCATGGTCACCCCGTCCCCCTCGAGCTGCAGCCCGCCGTCGGTCTCGGTGACGGCGACGCCGGCGGTGAACCACTCGGTCAACCACGCGTCCTGCTCCGCGAGCGGGTCGTCGCAGCCCATCATCGTCGTGCGCGCGTCGCCGTCGAACTGCAGCGTGCCACCCTCGAGCGTGTACGCGGCGCTGATCGTGTTGCAGCCCGCCGAGACGGACAGGTTGCCGTCGTCGAAGCTCAGCTGGACCGTCGAGCCGTCGACGAGGTCGTGCCCGGTGACCGAGGTCGACTCGAAGGTGCGGCCGTCGAGCTCGCTGCTGCCCGAGCTCCCGCTCGGCGCCGCCGCGGTCGTCGTGGTCGTCGTGCCCGACTCCCCGTCGCTGTCGCTGCCGCACGCCGCCAGGGCGACGCACGCGATCACGAGGGGCAGGATCAGGAGTCGACGGTGCATGGGGCACGCTCCGGGCAGGTCGGGCGGGATCGTTCGTGTGGACGTCCCGCGGTCGTCAATGACTGCACATCTGACCACACGGGGTGCGCTCCTCCGGTGACTCGGTGGGATCCGGGCCGCGAGCGTGTAGTCATGGAGCCATGACGAACGCCGACGACAAGATGCACTTCCGTCGCATGGACGAGGGGACCGACGCGGACTTCGCGGTGCTGGCCGGCGTGCACGCGCAGAACGTCGCCGCGCTGCCGGACCTGCTGATGGGCATGCTGACCGACCTCGAGGGCGACCTGGCCTACCCGATCGACCGGTGCGCGCACAGCCTGCAGAGCGCGACGCGGGCGTTGCACGACGGGCGCGACGAGGAGTACGTCGTATGCGCGCTGCTGCACGACATCGGCGAGTCGCTCGGTCCGTTCGACCACGGCGACGTGGTCGCGTCGATCCTGAAGCCCTTCATCTCCGAGGCCAACCACTGGATGCTCGCCCACCACCCGGTCTTCCAGGTGTACTTCTACGGCCAGCACCTCGGCATCGACCCCAACGAGCGCGACGAGTACCAGGACAGCCCCTTCTACGACCGGACCGCCGAGTTCTGCGCGCTCTACGACGAGGTGTCGTTCGACGCGAGCTACCCGAACGAGCCGATGTCGACCTTCGAGCCCATGGTGCGGCGGGTGCTCCACAAGGAGTGGACGCCGCCGACCTGAGCGGCGCCGCCTCGGGCCGCCGGATCTGGCAGTCGTGATCGGCCGGGCTCAGTGCAGGTAGCCGAGCGCGATGGCTTCACGCATCAGCTCGTCGCGCCCCCCGGGGGGGGGGGCGGCGCG
>JAFAFZ010000088.1 GCA_023423215.1 Actinomycetes bacterium | reverse complement strand
GCCCCGGAGCCCGGTTGAGCCGCGGAACCGCGGGGTAGTGGCGCCACGCCGGCGGCACACGAACGGGTCGCGTGCCGGGCCGTGCGACGGAGGATCGCGATGGGCGCAGGGGTGACCGACGACGAGGGCGCGGTGCGCCAGCGCCCGGAGCACGTGTCGGACGAACTGGTCGAGGCCATCGGCAAGGCGTCCGAGGCGTTCGAGTACCTGGAGCGCGCCCGCGGCCACCTGTACTCGTTCCACCAGCTGATGGGCCATGCGGACCTGACCTTCGGCGAGGCGGCCGACCTGCTCGACGAGAGCGGCGAGACGGACGACGCGCAGCTCGTCGAGACCGACGTCGTGGGCCGCAACGTCCTGCAGGGCCGCTGGAGCTTCCAGATCGTCGAGGAGTTCGACGACGTCTACTACGACCCGGTGCGCGAGACGGTGCGTGGGCTCGAGCGCCGGCACCTGGACGGCATGCGGCACCTCTACGAGTCCGAGATGAAGGAGCGGCGGCGCACCAAGGGCCGACGGGGACACGAGGCACGGCCGGTCCCCTCGGAGCCACCGGAGGATCCGGGTCCGTAGGATGCCGGCGTCGGTCGACCGGGGGAGCAGAGGAGCACCATGCGCGTCGAGGTGAACGGTGTCGGCATCGAGTACGACGTCTGGGGCGAACCGTCCGGCCGACCGGTGCTGCTGCTGCACGGCTTCCCCGATTCGGCGCAGCTGTGGCGCAACCAGGTGCCCGTCCTCGTCGACCACGGCTTCCGCGTCATCACCCCCGACCTGCGCGGCTACGGGCGCTCCGACCGGCCCACGGACGTCGGCGCCTACTCCCTGCTGCACACCGCCGGCGACGTCCTCGGCGTCCTGGACGACCTCGGGCTCGAACGTGCGCACGTGGTCGGGCACGACTTCGGTGCCGCGCTCTCCTGGGTGGTCGCCACCTTCTCGCCGGACCGGGTCGACCACCTGGTCGCCCTGTCCGTCGGGCACCCCTGCGCGTTCCGCCTGACCGACTTCGCCCAGGGTCGGCTGTCCTGGTACATGCTGCTCTTCCAGTCCGAGGGGATCGCCGAGCAGTGGCTGACGGCGGACGACTGGACGAACCTGCGCGAGTGGTCCGGCCACCCCGACGTCGCCGGCGTCGTCGAGCAGTTCCACGCGGCCGGACCCGACGCCCTGACGACGGCGTTGAACTGGTACCGGGCGAACATCACGCCGGACGCGTGGATCGCAGCGACGCCGGACCTGCCGCCCGTGCAGGCGCCGACCATGGGCGTGTGGAGCGACCACGACTTCGCGCTCCTCGAGGCCCAGATGCTGGACTCCGAGCGCCACGTCGCGGGTCCGTGGCGCTACGAGCGGGTCGACGGCGCAGGGCACTGGCTGCAGCTCGAGGCGCCCGAGCGCGTCAGCGACCTGCTGGTGGACTTCCTCCCCGCCTGAGGTTTGGCCCGACCGGGACTGGGTATGACGGGCGCACCCGGCGACAGAGAGGCGATCCCGATGGACCCAGTGGCCCAGCTCCACACCGCGCAGCAGGACCTGTTCGAGCAGCTCGACCTGGGCTCGTGGGCGGCGGTGGGCCATTCGGTCGAGCGGCTGGTCGACCTGGAGCAGCGGCACCTGATGCCGGCGGCTCGACAGGCCGGCATGGGCGCCGAGGACCTGGATTCGGGCCTCAGCCGCCACGCCCTCTGGATCGGCCTGCTGCGCTGCGAGGACCACGCAGCCTGGCGCGAGCGCATGCGCTCCTCGCTCATCGACCACGTGGCGTGGTACGGCGCCGAGGTGCTGCCCCTGGTCTGTCGCCACCTGGACCGCGACGCCTACCGCCAGCTCGGCGAGGAGATGGCGCTCTCGGTCCTGCCGCCACGCGCCGCCGCCTGACCTGACCCGTCGGGCTCGGGATTCGCGACTGCGCTCCAGCGCAGCCTGCCGGTCAGTGCACGGTCATGCCGCCGTCGACGACCATCGTCTGCGCGGTCATGAAGCTGGAGGCGTCGCTCGCCAGGAACAGCGCAGCGGGCACCATCTCCTCGGGTGAGGCCATGCGCTTGATGAGCTGCGTGTCGACCGCAGCCGCCTGGAAGTCGTCCGGCATGGCGAAGACCATGTCGGTCGCGACGGTGCCGGGTGCCAGCGCGTTCGCCCGGATGCCGTCCGGAGCGAGCTCGGCCGCCATCGAGCGGGTCATGGCGAGCAGGGCGCTCTTCGCCGCGACGTACATCGAGACGTAGGGACCCTGCGTGTACACGCCGGCGGTGATGACGTTGATGATCGAGGCGTGCTCGCTGGCCCGCAGGTGCGGCAGCGCGGCCTGCACGAGCAGCAGCGGACCACGCAGGTTGGCCTCGTAGGACTTCGCCAGGGCCTCCGGCGTTATGGAGCCGATCGGCAGCGCGAGCGGGTTCGCGGCGTTGTTGACGACCACGTCGACGCCGCCGAACTCGGCGACCGTGGCGTCGACGAGCGCCACGAGCTGCTCCGGGTCGCCGACGTGGGTGGGCACCGACAGGGCTCGACCGTCGTCCGCGACGATGTCCGCCACCGTGGCGTCGCACGCGTCGGCCTTGCGGCTGGCCACCACGACGTTGGCGCCCATCGCCGCGAACCCGTGCGCGATCGCCTGTCCGATGCCACGGCTGCCGCCGGTGACGATCGCCGTGCGACCGCCCAGGTCGAAGGTGTCGAGCAGCTCCTGGCGTTGCATGTGTCCCCCCGGATCGGTGCGCCCCGGACGGTGCCCGAGGGTGACGCGGACCATAGCGCCGCGGCCCCCGCGTGCCGGACGGGCTGTGGCAGCATCGGGATCCGTGCCGGACGGACGGCCGGGACGGACGACGGGGGTCGGGTGGACAGCACGGGCGGACCGAACGGATGGCGTCGTCGTGCGGCGACGTGCACGGCGATCGTGGCGGTGGCGCTGCTCGGGGCGGCGTGCAGCGGCTCCGGCGGTGAGTCGGCCGACCGGCCCGAGGAGCCCGCCCCGACCACCTCGACGACCGCGGCGCCCGCCGCCTGCGTGCCGCCCGAGGACACCGTCCCGGTGCTCGAGCTGCCGGTGCCGTCGTCCGAGACCGACGCGGACGTCGTGTCCTTCGACCGCACCGAGATCCGGACCCACTGGTTCCCGTTGCCCGGCGCGGATGCGGCGTCGCCCGCACCGACGGTCCTGATGGGTCCGGGCTGGAGCCTGGCCGGCGACACCGACGTCGACGCGGTCGGCGTGCTCGGGGCGATCGACATCCGCAGCCTCCAGGCCGCCGGCTACAACGTCCTCACCTGGGACCCCCGTGGGTTCGGGGCGTCGACGGGCGTCGCGCAGGTCAACTCGGTCGATGCCGAGGCCCGTGACGTGCAGCAGCTGCTCGACTGGATCTCGACCAAGCCCGAGGTGCAGCTCGACGCCGAGCGGGACCCCACCGTCGGCATGGTGGGCGGCTCCTACGGCGGTGGCATCCAGCTCGTCACCGCGGCGATCGACTGCCGCGTCGACGCGCTCGTGCCGATCGTCGCGTGGCACTCGCTGCGCACGAGCCTCTACAAGGCCGAGACGGTCAAGACCGGCTGGGCGACGAAGTTGACCGACGCCAGCGCGACGGGTCGCGTCGATCCGCACGTGACCAGCGCCCGGGACACGGGCCTGGCGACGGGTCGGCTCTCGGACGAGGACGTGCAGTGGTTCGAGGACCGCGGTCCGGCCGAGCTCGTGGACCGCATCACGGTCCCGACGTTGTTCATCCAGGGCACCGTCGACACGCTCTTCACCCTGGACGAGGGGGTGACGAACTACCTCGTCCTCGAGGGCAACGGCGTCCCCGTGGCGATGCTCTGGTACTGCGACGGCCACGGCGTGTGCCTGACGGACCCCGGCGACGCAGCCAGGGTCTCCGACGCGGCGATCGCCTGGCTGGACCGGTACGTGAAGGACGACGCCTCGGTCGACACCGGCCCCGGGTTCGACGTCATCGACCAGCACGGCGTGCGCTACACCGCCGAGCGCTACACGCCGTCGGACGGCGTGGCGCTCACGGCGACCGGCTCCGGTCACCTGGACCTCGTGCACGGTGGGGGCGCGGGACCGATCAGGCTGCCCGAGGGCGACGGCTCGCTGCTCGGCGGTCTGGTCCAGCCGATCACCCCCGCGCGCGCCACCAACGCCGTGGACGTCGTGCTCGAGGTCGACGGCGGGCCCCACCTGGTCGTCGGCGCACCCGAGGTGACGATCGACTACCGCGGCACCGCAGGCACCGGCGACCGACCCCAGCGCATCTTCGCCCAGCTCGTCGACGAGACCACCGGGGTCGTCATCGGCAACCAGATCACGCCGATCCCGGTCGTGCTCGACGGCCAGCAGCACCGCGTCACCGTGCCGCTCGAGATGGTCGCGTTCTCGGCCGAGCCGGGCTCCCGGATCGTGCTCCAGCTCGTCGCCACGACCGTGGCGTACGCGGAGCCGCAGCTCGGCGGATCGATCGACCTGGAGCACGTCGAGCTGTCCCTGCCCGTGTCGACCGAGCTGGAGCCGGCGGCCGCCCCGACCGGGCCCTGAGCGCCAGCTGCCCGTCGAGTCCGGCCCGAAGTACTACATCGCCACGACCGCCTGCTTCCCGCAGTACGAGTGACCACTCCGCCCGGCAGCTGCGCTACGGTCCTCGCCGGGGCAGAGAGAGGATAGTCATGAGGCGTTCGTCGATCGTTTCATCCGTCGCGCTGCTGGTTGCGATCGCGGCGGGCTGTCAGCCGCCACCTCCGCCCGGCTACCGGGCGCCCGAGATCCTGTCGTCTGCGGTCACCGAGTCCGTCGTCGCCGGACAGGACCTGACCGTCGCCGTGGCGGCGACCGACGACCAGGCGGTCGAACGTGTCCTGGTCCTGTTCGAGGTGCCCGAGTCGGTCGCCTCGAGCGTCCACCTGCTCGTCCCGATCATCCCCTGTGAACTCCCGACGTTCCCGTCGAGCACGGTGATCAGCGTCGAGTTCACCTGCCGGACGCCCGAGTGGGCGCCGAACGGGGTGTGGAAGGCCACGGTGTGGGTGCAGGACCGTGGCCACGAGGGCCGGTTCGGCGCCCGAGCCACGACCACGTTCGAGCTGTCCGGCGGGTCCGACGACGTCACCCCGCCCACGCTCGAGTCGGTCGTGGTCGAGCCCGACCCCGTCCGCGTCGGCGACCCCGTCACCTTCA
Organism: Actinomycetes bacterium; assembly: GCA_023423215.1. GTDB lineage: Bacteria > Actinomycetota > Acidimicrobiia > Acidimicrobiales > Microtrichaceae > JAFAFZ01. The sequence goes on along the minus strand of JAFAFZ010000088.1, from coordinate 6,932 downwards.
CCATCCGCGCCCTCGACGATCAACCGCTCGTCCTCCGGCCGACGATGACGTTCCAGCAGGACAGCACTCCGTGGGTGACCTGTGACCAGACCGCACGCACCGAGCTCGCAGCGAACCACGTCGAGGTGACCTACAGCTGCCCGCCGACCGTCAACGATCGACTGGGGCACGGCACGTTCCTCGTGGCCGACCGACAGGGCAACGTCGCTCGACTGGACCACCCGGTCCCGGTGTCGCCCGCCGGCTGATCCGGGTCCTCAGGGCTCGAGCAGGTCCAGCACCTCACCCGAGGCGATGCGGCCGAGCCGTTCGACGTCGAGCTGCAGGAGCGTCGCGACGCGACTTCGACCCTCGGCGCGGGGGATCGGGATCGCTCGCTGCACGCCGACCACCCGGGCGCCGGACGCGTGGGCGCTCGCCAGACCGGTCAGCGAGTCCTCGACGGCGACGCACTGGGTGACGTCGACGTCGAGCAGCTCGGCCGCGCGCAGGTAGGGCTCGGGATGCGGCTTGCCGTGGGTCACCGAGTCGCCGCTGACGACGGCCGTGAACGTGCCCGGGGGAGCGACGGCGGAGACCTGCTCGGCGATCGCCGAGTACGACATCGTGACGAGCGCGCAGGGCACCCCTGCGCTGCGGAGCGAGGCGAGCAGGTCGACCGCTCCGGGCTGCCAGGGGACGACGGAGCCGAGCACCTCGACCATGCGTCCGACCATGAACTCGACGATCTCGTCGACCTCCATCGCCACGCCGCGGTCGCGCAGGACCGTCGCGGCGTCGGGCAGCGCGCGGCCGACGAGCGACATCGAGTCCTCGTGGGTCCAGGTGACCCCGTGCGCGCCCGTCAGCTCGTGCTCGAGGCGGACCCAGTCCGGCTCGGAGTCCACGAGCGTCCCGTCCAGGTCCCAGAGCACCGCCGCAGGTCGATCCATCGGTGCGACGTTAGGTGCTGCCCGTCCGGGGCCCCGATCGCGGCGGAGCGGGGGCGCGGACGGCCGGCACCTCGGCAGGACCGGCGACGACGGTGCGGCTCAGCCCCGGTAGCCGCCCAGGCGGACCGGCAACTGCTTGAAGCTGTTGTTCAGGTTCGAGCGCAGGCGCACGGGTTCCCCGACCAGCTCGATCTCGTCGAACGCGGCGAGCAGCTCGGTGAAGAAGACCCGACCCTCGAGGCGCGCCAGGTGCACGCCCAGGCAGAAGTGCTCGGCGATGCCGAACGACAGGTGGGGGTTGGGGGAGCGGTGGATGTCGAAGGTCTGCGAGTCCTCGAAGACCGCCTCGTCGCGGTTGGCGGACGTGTAGTACATCGCCACCTTGTCACCGGCAGCGATCTCGACCCCGTGCAGCACGGTGTCCTCGGTCGCGGTGCGGCGGAAGTAGTGCAGCGGGTTGGCCCACCGCAGGATCTCCTCCACCGCGCCCGGAACGAGCGACGGGTCGTCGCGCAGCTGCTGGAGCTGCTCGGGGTGCTGCAGCAGCGCCCACAGCCCGGACGAGAGCATCGTCTTGGTCGTGTCGTTGCCGGCCGTGACCAGCTGCACGAAGAAGCTGCCGAAGTCGACGTCCGACATGGGCTGTCCGCCGAAGTCGCCTTCGAGGATCAGCGTCGTGAGGTCCTCCTGGGGCGGCTGGGTCCGCCGCTCCGCCGCGAAGCCGATCGCATACATGGCCATGTCGATCGAGGCGCTGAAGTCCGGGTCGGCGTCGGGGCCGACGATGTCGGGATCGCTGCCGGAGGTCTGCCGCTCGGCCAGTCCGTGCAGCAGCTCCCAGTCCTGCTCGGGCAGGCCCATGAGGCGTCCCATGACCTTGGTGGGCAGGCCCGAGGTGACCTCGTGCACGAACTCGACCTCGCCGCGCTCGGCCGCCTCGGCCATGAGCTCGCGGCTGATCTCACGGATGCGCGGCTCGAGGCCGGCGATGATGCGGCCCTTGAACGGCTCGGACAGCGGCCGCCGGTACTCGACGTGGCGCGGCGGGTCCATCGCCAGCAGCATCATCCGCATCATCTCGAGGCTGGCCTCGTCGAGGTCCTCGACCACGACGCCGCCCTCGCTCGCGGAGTAGAGGTTCGGGTGGCGGGACACGTCGACGACGTCGGCGTGGGTGAGCACCGCCCAGAACCCCGGCTCGCCGTCCATCTCCTGCCACGACACGGGCGTGGTGGCGCGCAGCTCGGCCAGCTGCTCGTGCGGCACGCCGTGCACGAAGGTGTTCGGGTCGGCCAGCAGGCCGACGGTCCCGGTCGGGTCGCCGGTCGCCGCGCTCATGACACGAGCACGTTCGGTCGGTCGAAGCCCTCGGCCTCGGCCAGCGCGTAGTACGCCTCGAGCGTGCCGGGACCGTCGAAGACGCTCTCGATGTTGCCCTCGAAGTCCAGGTTCAGGTTCGACCCGTACATCTGGAACCAGACGTGCGTGTCGTCCTCGATGCACTCGAGCGTGTGGACCGACCCGGCCGGCTCGTAGAGGAACGATCCGGCGCGGTTCACGTAGTCGTACTCGCGGTACTTCCACGCGCCGCGGGTCGTGTACGCGTACACCGGCCCCGTGTGCTTGTGGGTCTGCACGGCGTAGCTCTTCTGGAAGATGTTCTCGACGATCCAGAGACCTTCGCCGACGTCGACCTGGATGACCTTCAGCTTGTTGCCGTCGCCGATCTCGACGAACGGCAGCTCGTCCGCTCCGCGGTGCACTGCCTCTGACATCTCCACCCCCCGATCGGCCGCCCTGAGCGGCGCGGCGACTGGCACCGCCGCGGCGCACACCGTATCGAACGTGGACGTGACGTCTGGCACGGGTGCCACGACCCGGCCGAGGCGGGACGGTCGGAGCGTCCGGGCCTAGAGCGCGCGGCGCATCGCCACGCGTGGACCGGCGTCGTCGAGGCCGAGCTCCCTCTCGTGTTCGCGCACCCGACGCAGGCCGGGCGTCAGCTCCGCGTCGTCGATCGCGACGAAGCCGAGGCGTTCGTAGAGCGGACCGTTCCAGGGGACGTCCCGGAAGGTCGTGAGCGTGATCGAGTCCGCGCCGAGGCGGCGCGCCCAGTCGGCGCCCTCGTTCACCAGCGCCCGTCCGACGCCGCGGCGCTGGTGCGCGGGCGACACCGACACCTGCTCCAGGTGGGGTGCGCCGTCCAGCATGACGGCCATCGCGTAGCCCGCCACGGGCTCCAGGTCGATCTCGGCCACCCACAGCCGGCCGTCCTCGATCGCGGCCTCGAGCAGCTCGATCGAGGGCGGTTCGTCCTCCGCGATCTGGTGCATGCCGATCTCCCGGAACTGCTGGCCGGCCTCGATCTCGAGCTGCTGGAGCCGCGGGGCCTCGCCGGTGGTGCCGAGTCGTACGAGCATGTCGCGAGTCTGTCAGCCGGTGCGCCGCAGCGGGTCGTCGCCTGCCGGTGGGTCGCCGGCGTCGTACGAGCGCAGCGCCGGTCTCGATCGGTCGGAGGACTGGTCGGGGACTGGACGGGGGTGCCGGCGGGTTGGTCGAGGTGGCGCCCCAGCCGGCCTGAGCCGGCGAACCGGGTGGGGAAGTGCATGCTCCGGCATGTGTTCCCGCACCCGTTTCGGGGGGTGGCGGCGGGTCTGGGAATCGTCGGGAATGGAACCGGTCCGACCAAGTGTTCACCACGCACTCAACTTTGTTGAAAGCTGGTACATCAATGTCGGAAACCTCCGTGCTGACCCTGCCCGTCCTTCCCCTGAACACCGGTGTCGTGCTCCCCCAGATGGTGGTCACGGTCGCCCTCGAGACCCCCGAGGCCATCGCTGCGGTGGACGCGGCGGTCGACCGGACCCTCCTGCTCGTGCCCCGGGTCGACGGGAAGTACGGGTCGGTCGGGACCGTCGCCCGCATCGAGGACGCCGGTGAGCTGCGTGGTGGGCTGCGTGCCCTCGTCATCCGCGGCGTGCACCGAGCCGTGATCGGCGCCGGCGTGCCGGGCACCGGCTCCGCCCTGTGGGTCCGGGCCGAGCCAGCGGTCGAGACCAACGGCGAGACCGACCGCTCGCACGAGCTCAGCGACGAGTACAAGGCCACCGTCGAGAACATCCTCGACGCGCGCGGGATCTCGGGCATGGCTGACGCCCTGCGCGGCGTGCACGAGCCCTCTGCGGTCGCGGACATGGCGGGCTACTCGCCCGACCTGTCGGTCGAGCAGAAGGTCGAGGTCCTCGAGACCCTCGACGTCGAGCGTCGGCTCGAGCTGGTCGCCGGCTGGGCGAAGCAGACCCTGGCCGAGATCGCGCTCAAGGAGCGCATCCGCTCGGACGTGAGCGAGGGGATGGAGAAGACCCAGCGCGAGTTCCTGCTGCGCCAGCAGCTCGCCGCCATCCGCAAGGAGCTCGGCGAGGGCGAGCGCGACGAGGCCGACGACGAGAAGGTCCGCGCGCTGATCGACGACGAGTCCGTGCCCGAGCAGGTGCGCGACGCGCTGCGTCGCGAGCTGGCCAAGCTGGAGCGCACCTCGGAGCAGTCGCCCGAGCACGGCTGGATCCGCACCTGGCTCGACACGGTGGCCGAGCTGCCCTGGACCGAGCGCGCCGAGGACAGCATCGACCTGGTCGGTGCCCGCGCGGTGCTCGACGCCGACCACAACGGGCTGGACGACGTGAAGGACCGCATCGTCGAGCACCTGGCGGTCCGCAAGCGCCGTGCCGAGCGCGGCGAGGCCGTCAACGGCGAGGACGGCGACGTGGACCACCCCCACGGTGCGAGCCGTCGCGGCTCGGGCGCCATCATCACGCTCGTGGGGCCGCCGGGCGTCGGCAAGACGTCGCTGGGCGAGTCCGTCGCCCGGTCGATGGGCCGCCCGTTCGTGCGGGTCGCGCTGGGCGGCGTGCGCGACGAGGCCGAGATCCGCGGCCACCGGCGCACCTACGTCGGCGCGATGCCGGGCCGCATCGCCCGTGCGATGAAGGACGCCGGCGTCATGAACCCGGTGATCATGCTGGACGAGGTCGACAAGCTCGGCGGCGACTACCGGGGCGATCCGTCCTCGGCGTTGCTCGAGGTGCTCGACCCGGCGCAGAACCACACCTTCCGCGACCACTACCTCGAGGTCGACCTGGACCTTTCCGAGGTGCTGTTCATCGCGACGGCGAACGTCATCGACTCGATCCCCGGCCCGCTGCTCGACCGCATGGAGGTCGTGCGCCTGGACGGGTACACCGAGACCGAGAAGGTCGCCATCGCACGCGACCACCTGATCGCACGGCAGCTCGAGCGCAACGGCCTGGACCCGGACGAGGTCGAGGTCGCGGACGAGGCGCTGTCGGTCATCGTCGCCGAGCACACCCGTGAGGCGGGCGTGCGCCAGCTCGAGCGAGAGGTCGGCAAGCTGCTGCGCAAGGCGGCTACCGCGCTCTCGATCGGCGACGTCGAACGTCCGGTCAGGGTGGAGGGGCCCGAGGACGTCCAGCGTTGGCTGGGCCGCCCGAAGTTCTCCTACGAGGTCGCCGAGCGCACCGCGGCACCCGGCGTGGCCACGGGCCTGGCGGTCACGGGCGTCGGCGGCGACGTGCTCTTCGTCGAGGCGACGGCGCTCCCGGGCGCGACCGAGGGCGGTCTGACGCTGACGGGCCAGCTCGGCGACGTCATGAAGGAGTCGGCGACGATCGCGCTGTCCTACGTGCGGGCCCACGCCTCGGAGCTCGAGGTCGACCCGGCCTGGGTCGAGGGGCGCAGGTTCCACGTGCACGTGCCTGCGGGTGCGGTGCCCAAGGACGGGCCGTCGGCCGGCGTTACGATGATCACCGCGCTCACCTCGCTGCTCACCGAGCGGCCGGTGCGACCCGAGGTCGGCATGACCGGCGAGGTCACGCTCCAGGGCAACGTGCTGCCGATCGGTGGCGTCAAGCAGAAGGTGCTGGCCGCCCACCGTGCCGGCCTGACCGAGGTCGTCCTCCCCGCGAAGAACGGCGCGGACCTGGACGACGTCCCCGAGCCCGTGCGCTCGGAGATGACCTTCCACCTGGCGTCGCACATCTCGGAGGTGCTCGACGTGGCGCTCGGTCCGGCCGTCGAGCCGGCTGCCGTCGCCACGACGGCGGACGCAGCCTGACGTCGGACCCAGGACCTCCCGGCCGTCCGCCAACGCGGCCGGGACCCTCCGCCAGCTGCGCCCGGCCGTCGCCGGACCAGTCCGCGGGCGGCTCCGGGCGGCGGCGGTGGCGCGCCTCCCCCCCGCGGGGCGAGATGAACCGCTTCCAGACGAACCAGGCGATCGCGGCGGCGATGACGACGATGACGACGGTCTGGATCGAGCCGACGACGTCGCCGACCTGCTCCCAGCGCTCGCCGAGCAGCGCACCGGCGCCGATGAGCGCCAGGTTCCAGATCGCCGAGCCGAGCGCCGTGAAGAGCACGAAGCGCCAGATGGGCATGCGCCGGAAGCCGGCCGGGATCGACACGAGGGAGCGGACCAGCGGCACGCACCGGCAGACCAGCACGGCGACCTCGGAGCGACGGTCGAACCAGGACTCGGCGCGGTCGAGGTCGGCCTCCTTGACGCCGAGCCAGCGGCCGTAGCGCACCACGATGGCCCGCAGCCGGTCGGGACCGATGGCGGCCGAGATCCAGTAGAGGACCAGCGCGCCGACGACCGATCCGATCGTCGCGGCGACGACCATGCCGACGAACGACGCGTCGCCCCGTCCGGCGACGAACCCGGCGAGCGGCAGCACGAGCTCCGAGGGGATGGGCGGCACGACGCTCTCGAGCGCCACCAGGAACGCGACGCCGAAGTACCCGAGGGCCTCGACGACGTCGGTGACCCAGTCGGTCAGGTTCTCGATCATCGGGGGTGCCGCCGATCGGACGCGCCGCGCATGGCGGTCGGCGAGGGGACGGATGCGGTCATGGTGGTGCTCCTGGACGAGTGGACGGGCGGCGGTCGGTGCGCCCCCGGCCAGGGGGCGGGGGCGTGAGCCC
>JAFAFZ010000066.1 GCA_023423215.1 Actinomycetes bacterium | reverse complement strand
GCGCGGGCGTGGGCGGCGGCAGCCTGGCGGTGCACGCCCTCGGCGGCGCGCCTGCCGGCTCGGGTGCGACGGCGCAGCCCGTGAGCCTGCAGCTCGACGGCGATGCGCTGGACGCGGGCGAGATCCTGGACTCGCTGTCCTCGTCGGTCGTGTCGGTCGAGACCAGCGTGCGCGTCGGCGGCCGGGGCTACGGGTACTCCGGCGGCGGCTCGAGCCAGGCGAGCGGTGCGGGCACCGGCATCGTGATCGACGACGAGGGGCACATCCTGACCAACGCCCACGTGATCGCCGGCGCCGGCTCGATCACCGTCAGCCTGGACGACGACGACCAGCCCCGCACCGCGACCGTCGTGATGAGCAACAGCGAGAAGGACGTCGCGCTGCTCCGGGTCGACGATGCCGATGGCCTGGTCCCCGCCCCGCTGGGCGACTCGTCGCAGGTCGGCGTCGGTGACGACGTGGTCGCGATCGGCAACGCGCTGGCGCTCGAGGGCGGCATGACCGTCACCCAGGGCATCGTCTCGGCGCTCGACCGGTCGATCGGCACGTCTGAGGGCTCGCTCGACGGGTTGATCCAGACCGATGCCGCGATCAGCTCGGGCAACTCGGGCGGGGCGCTCGTCAACGCGGCCGGCGAGGTGATCGGGGTGAACAGCGCGGTGGCGGCGAGCAGCTCGACGGTGAGCGCGTCGAACATCGGCTTCGCGATCTCGATCGACTCGGCGCTCGCGACCGTCGACGCGGGCCTGCCCGGCAGCGGGACGTCCTTCGGCGACGGCGGCGTCGCGGCCTGACCGGAACCGGTCCGGTCAGCCCTTGCGCAGGCCGCGCAGGCGCGCCGACAGCGACGAGCCGAACCGCAACCGCAGCGACCGGATCCCCAGCGCGTCCAGACCCGGCGGGACCGGGAACCACCACAGCTCACGGGGCAGGCCGACGCGGGAGGAGAGCACCGACTTCACGTTCGAGAACTCGCGCAGGCCCTCGGCGCCGTGCACACGGCCGATGCCGGACTCCTTGACGCCGCCGAAGGGCAGGCCGGCCACCGCGTAGCTGACGATGCAGTCGTTGATGCACACGTTGCCCGCCTGGAGGCGGTTGGCCAACGAGGTGCCCAGTTGCTCGTCCTCGGTCCACACCGAGCTGTTCAGCCCGTAGACCGAGTCGTTCGCCAGGCGCAGCGCCTCGTCCGCATCGGGCACGCCCATGATGGGCAGGACGGGGCCGAAGGTCTCCTCGGTCATCAGCTGCATCGAGTGGTCGACGTCCACCACGACCGTCGGCTCGAACCAGAGGCCCGGCTGGTCGCGGCGGGCGCCGCCGACGAGCACCTTGGCGCCCTTGTCGACCGCGTCGGCCAGGTGGCGCTCGACGATGTCGAGCTGCGGGCCGAAGGTCATCGAGCCGATGTCGCCGCCGTCCGCGTCCTGGCGGATGCGGGCCGTCTCGAGCACGACGCGCTCGACGAACTCGTCCTTGACGGACTCGTCTACGTACACGCGCTCGACCGACATGCAGGTCTGCCCCGAGTTCTGGAACGCACCCCACACCGCGCCCTTGGCGGCGCGATCCAGGTCCGCGTCGGCGCAGACGATCATCGGGTCCTTGCCGCCCAGCTCCAGCAGGACCGGGGTGAGCGTGTCGGCGGCGGCGGACATGACCCGCTTGCCCGTGCGCACCGACCCCGTGAACACGACCTTGTCGACGCCGCTGCGCACCAGCGCCTCGCCCGTCGCGCCGCCGCCGGTGACGACCTGCACCAGGTCGCCCCAGTCGTCGTCCTCGAACAGCTCGCCGATCGCCAGGCCGACCGTCGGGGTGACCTCGGACGGCTTGAGCACCACCGCGTTGCCCGCGAAGAGCGCCGTGATCACCGGGGTCATGGACAAGGTGAACGGGTAGTTCCACGGGCTGATCACGCCGATGACGCCCATCGGCTCGAAGCGCTTCCAGGCCTTCTTGTGGGCCATCACACCGGCGTTGACGGGCTGCGGGGCCAGCACCCGCTCACCGTTCTTGGCGTACCAGCCGATCGTCTCGCACACGGCCATGAGCTCGGTGGTGACCGCCTCGGCGCGCTGCTTGCCGGTCTCGGCGCAGATGACCTCGACGATCTCCTCGGCGCGGTCGAGAAGGCGGTCGCGCACGCCCAGCAGGTGGCGGGTCCGCTCGGCGTAGGTCAGCGTCGCCCAGGTTCCGGCGACCGCTCGGGCTCGGGCGACCGCGGCGCGCACCGCCGTCTCGTCCAGATCGGGCACGACCGCCAGCAGGGTTCCCGAGCGGGGGTCGAAGGTCTCGATGACGTCCGGGGGGTTGACCTCCGCCACGGGCGCCGCCGGGTCCTCGGACCCGGCGGAGCGCGACGGCCCGGTGCTGGCTTCCGTGTCGAGCGACATGCGCGCCCGCTACCCCCGGCCCTGCGGAGGTCCACGGGAGCGGGACGGGCATGGCTTGAACGAACGTTCAATCAGGCGTACCGTGCCGGTGGGACGCCGACCCCGGAGGCGTCACGGACCCACCCGCACAAGGGGGTAGCTGACATGACCGTCGTGGACGCACCGATCGACTTCGCCGACACCGACTTCACCGATCCACGGGTCTTCGACGACCCCGGCGCCCTGTTCCGGTGGCTCCGCGACCAGGATTCGCTGCACTACGACGCGAAGAACGACCTGTACATCGCCGCCCGGCACGAGGACGTGTTCACCCTCAGCCGCGACGAGGAGACCTACTGCTCGCGCTTCGGCGTGCGCCCGGCGATCGCCGGCGACATGTCGATCATCACCCTCGACGGCGACGAGCACGTGCGCCAGCGGCGGCTCATCAACAAGGGCTTCACCCCGCGTCGCGTGCGGGAGCTCATCCCCCACGTCCGCGAGCTGACGAACCAGATCGTCGACGAGATGGAGGCCAAGGCGGCGGCCGGCGACAGCGGCGGCGTCGAGTTCGTCTCGGACTTCGCCATCCACATCCCGTTGATCATCATCTGCGAGATGATGGGCCTGGACCCCCAGCACCGCCTCTCGATGTACGGCTGGTCCGACGCGATGATGGCCGGCGACGGCCACGTCGAGGCCGACTCCCCGCAGCTGCACGCCGCGGCCGAGGCCTTCGGCGAGTTCTGCGTCATGGCGATGGAGCTCATCGCGACCCGCCGTGAGGACCCCCAGGACGACCTCATCAGCATCCTCACCCAGGCCTTCGACGGCGGCGAGCTCGAGCGGGAGCACGAGAAGGCCCAGTTCGTCGGCGTCGACGACGAGTTCAAGGCGCAGCTGCAGTCCGAGGAGGGTCGCCTCCAGGACGACGAGCTGCTCGCCTTCCTGACGGTGCTGATGGTCGCCGGCAACGAGACCACCCGCAACGCCATCACCGGTGGCCTGGTGGCCCTGAGCCGCTTCCCCGAGCAGCGCAAGCTGCTGCTGGACCACCTCGACGACGAGGAGTTCATGGCCGTCGCGGTCGACGAGCTCGTCCGCTACGTCACGCCGGTGCTCGGCTTCGTGCGCACCGTCACGGTCGAGCACACCTACCGCAACACCCTCCTGAAGGAGGGCGACCGCGTGCTCATGCTGTACGGCAGCGCCAACCGCGACGAGCGCGTCTTCACCGAGCCGGACGAGCTCGACCTGACCCGGTCCCCCAACCCGCACCTGGCGTTCGGCATCGGCCCCCACTTCTGCCTGGGCGCGAACCTCGCCCGCATGGAGATCACCACGGTGTTCCAGGAGCTCCTGACCCGCCTTCCCGACATCACCGTGCCCGCCGACGCCGCGCCGGCGCGTGGCGACTCGACGCTCGTGCTGGCGCTCAACCACCTGCCGGCGACGTTCACGCCCGGCGGCTGCCCCGTCGCCCACTGACGGTTCGGGAGCGGCGGGGTGGGGCGTGACGTCCCACCCCGCCCGTGCCCGCTGCTGCCAGACTCTCGCCCATGACCACGACCGCAGCCCCTCGCGCCAACCAGCGGGAGCACATCCTCGACGAGGCGCTCAAGCTGATGTCCGCGCAGGGCTCGGCCGGGATGAGCATGCGGCAGCTGGCGATGGCCTGCGGCGTCCAGGTCGCCGCGATCTACCACTACTTCCCCTCGAAGGAGGCGCTGCTCCAGAGCGTCTTCGAGGAGCGGCGCTACGCGACGCGCCTCGCCGAGGAGGAGGACCTGGTCCCGATCCCGACCGACGCCTCACCGGCGGACCGGCTGCGCGCCGTGTTCGAGAAGTTCTGGAACGGCATGCTCGGCGAGGAGGAGGTCATCCGGCTCCTGCTCGGCGAGGCGCTGCGCAACCAGCCCTACGCCCTGCCCACGGGCACCGCGCTGCTCGACGTGTTCCGCTCCGGCGTGCAGGTGCTGCTGACCCAGCACGTCCCCGAGCTGGACGACGTCGACGGCGTGACCGAGCTCTTCGTCGCCCAGATCTTCGCCGGGTTCATCCGCCACATCTTCGACCCGGCGACGGACACCGACGAGATCGCGTCGCAGCTGGCGGACGTGCTGGTCCGCACCGTCACCGTCTGAGCCCCCGTCGCGTCGCCGAGGAGCGCCGCGCCGTCAGGCCACGCCGGCGCGTCGCAGCGCGTCGACGATCTGGGCGATCGCCCGCTGCGCGATCGCCGTCGACGTCATCTGCAGGAACATGTGCGTCGCGCCCTCGTGCAGCTCGAGCTGGGTGGGCACGCCGGCCTCGCCGAGGCGTTGCGCGTAGCGGGCACCCTCGTCGCGCAGCGGGTCGTACTCGGCGGTCAGGACGAGCGCCGGCGGGGATCCCGCCAGGTCTGCGACCAGGACCGGGCTGGCGTCGGGCTCCGTCCGCCGTGCGACGTCCGGCGCGTAGGTGTCGGTGAAGAACTCCATGGTCTCGGTCGTCAGCAGGTAGCCCGTGGCGTTCTCGGTGCGTGAGGGATAGCGGTCGGACGGAGCGTCCAGGTCGGTGACCGGGTACACGAGGATCTGCGCCGCCAGGCGGGGGCCGCCGTCGCGTGCCCGGAGCGCGGTGACCGTCGCCAGGTGCCCACCGGCCGAGTCGCCGCCGACCGCCAGCCGCTCGGGGTCGATCCCGAGCTCGACGGCGTGCTCGACGATCCAGGTCAGGGCACGCGATGCGTCGTCGTGCGCACAGGGGTACGGGTGCTCGGGGGCCAGCCGGTAGTCGACCGAGATGACGGTGGTGCCCGCGGCGACGCAGAGCTCGCGGCAGAGCGCGTCGTGGCTGTCCAGGTCGCCGATCACCCAACCGCCGCCGTGGAACCACACCAGCGCACCGGTCCGGGCCGGCCCGTCGGGCGTGGTCGGACGGTAGATCCGCAGCCCCAGCGGTGCCGCGCCGTTGGGCACGCCGACGCCGTCGACCTCGACGTCGTCGCGCCCCGGGCCGAACGCCGCGGAGAGCAGGCTGAAGCCCTCTCGCAGCTCGTGCACCTGGTCGACCGTCGGCGGCTCGGCCGCAACGGCGTTCACCAGGTCCAGGATCGGTTGGAGCTCGGCGTCCACCGGCATGCTGTCCCCCTTCTGCGACGCTCCACGCCGCCCGTCGTCCCTACCCCGTCCGGGGCGTGATCCGTACGCCCCAGACCTTGGGCCGAATGCACTAAAGGTCGGCGCGCGCAGCGCCGACACCGTAGGTGGTGCTGCGACGGACTGGAGTGCGAACCGAAGGAGGAGGCCGGCCCGAGCCGGCCACGACCTGGTGGGGCCGACGCGTCCAGGCGCGGCGTCAGCAGCGTGGCGCCGTGCTGGTCGAGGCGGCGTTGGTGCTGCCCGTCATGATCGTGATCGTCCTCGGCATCCTCGAGTTCGGCCTGCTGTTCACGACGTACTCGACGACCACCGCCTCGAGCCGCAGCGGCGCCCGCCTCGCCGCCACGGCGTACGCCCAGGCCGGCAAGGTGACCTCGGCCCAGAACACCGCGCTCGAGCAGATCGCCCTGGCGACCGCGGCGGACCTGGAGGTCCTGAACAACGGCCGACCGATCGGCATGGCCGTCTACAAGGTGAACCCGAGCTCCACCGATGGTGCCCCCTACGGCGGCTGGCCGGGCAAGAACCTGGTGGGAGGCTGCTCGACGGACTGCGTGAAGTTCACCTTCAACCCGGCGACGCAGAAGATGACGAAGACGGGCGGCTCCTGGGCGCTGCCCGACGCCTGCGGCACGACCGTCGACTCGATCGGCGTCTACGTGCAGTCCGAGCACGACTACATCACCGGCATGTTCGGCTCGACGCGCACCGTCGAGGGCCACACCGTGATGCGCCTCGAGCCGCTCCCGACCGATCAGTGCAGCTGAGCGAGATGGACTCCGAGGAGCGCCCGAGCAGCGACCCGACGGTCGAGGCCGACGCGGCTGCCGTGGGCGGTTCGACGTCGTCCGGTCGTCGCCGCCTCCGTCGTGGTGCGGCGCGCACGCCCTGGGCGCAGAAGTCCCGCAAGGAGCGGGGTGTCGTCCTGATCTGGTTCGCCCTGATGCTGGTCGTGCTGCTCGGCTTCGCCGGCTTCGCGGTCGACGTCGCCAACTGGTGGTACCAGGCCGAACGTCTGCAGCGGGCCGCTGACGCAGGTGCGCACGCGGGCGTGGTGTACCTGCCGGGTGATCTTCCGGGAGCGACGACCACAGCGCGTGCCGAGGCCGCGAAGAACGGCTACCGCACGACCGGCGCGAGCGCGAACTCGACCATCGCCGTCACCCAGGAGCCGAACCCGAACCGGTTGCGCGTCAGGATCACGACCACCGTGCCGAACTACTTCGTCGGCCTGCTCGGCGTCGACGACATCGAGCTCACACGAGAGGCGGTCGCCGAGTACATCGCGCCGGTGCCGATGGGGTCGCCGGAGAACAAGCTCGGCAACGACCCGGCCAGGAACCAGAACTCACCACAATTCTGGATCAACATCGCAGGTCCCAACTCGACCAAGGTGTCCGGTGACCGGTTCCAGGCGAAGGTGTGCCCGACGAGCGTCGCAGGATGCTCCGGCACGGCGAACCCCGGGGTCAACAACGACGAGTACTCGTTCGAGGGCTACTTCTTCGCGCTCAAGGTGACGTCCGTGCCAGCGGGTCAACCGCTCAAGATCCAGGTGTACGACCCGGCGATGGTCTACGTGGGTGACAAGTGCGAGAACAACCAGCTGACCCAGGCGCAAGCGGACGCGCTGCAGGCCCTGCCGGGCAACCCGTACCCCGACGCCTCGACCCGTTACGCGCCCGGGCTGACTCCGTGGTGCACCGGCGACCAGGACATCGGCGGGCGCACCAACAAGACCACCTTCATCGTGCGCGCCCCCGATGACACGCCGTGGTCGGACACCGACAACCCAGTGGTGTCGGCCTGCACGCCGACCACGATGCCGTCGTTCAACTACACCGCGACCCAGATCTACGAGGCGCTCGATCCGAACGACGGCAAACGGGTGGGGGAATCCGTCATCGACGGCGTCGCACCCTGGACGTTCGCCGAGGTGTACCACCGGAACGTCACCGTCTGCGAGATCCCTGCTGGGTCGGTGCAGACCGGCGACTACCTCCTCCAGATCCGGTCGAACGTCGCTGCGGCCTCGCCGACGACGTACAGCTCCTCGATCGCTGATGGGGGTCACAACCGCATGTCGGTGCAGGTCGGCTTCGGCACCGCAGGAGTCGAGGCCGTCAACGGTTCGAACGTCTCGATCAACGCCCGCGGCCGCCTTCCGATCTACGCGAACGCACAGGCAGCGGACACGAACTTCTTCCTGGCACGGGTGCTCCCGTACGACGCGGGACGAACGCTTCGGATCACCCTGTACGACATCGGCGACGTGTCGGAGGCCGGAACGCTGCAGATCCTTCCGCCCACCGACTCGAACGTGGCGACGTTCACCGGGTGCCAGTTCGCGATCGACGACTCGACCACCCTCACGAAGGACGCGTCGACCTGCTCGCTGAAGAACGTGAAGGACCTGAACGGCCGCAGCATCACCGTCGACGTGCCACTGCCGACCAACTACACCTGTCCGGCTGCGACGTTGACGGCGTGCTGGATCAAGGTTCGAGCAGCGTTCCCAGCGGGCGTGAGCGACACGACCACGTGGTCGGCGGCGATCCTGGGCAACCCGATCCGCCTGGTCGAGTAGCCCTCAGGCGCCCGCCGCGGCGCGGGTGGCCTCCCACTCGGCGATGCGCTCCCCCATCGGCGTCGACGGTGCGCCGTCGGCGAAGGGCCACAGCTCCTCGGCGATGCGGCGCCAGTTGCCGCGGGCGCGCAGGTCGCCGAACAGCGCGAAGAGGCCCAGGTTGATGCGCTGGATGATGACCATCGACGGCGGCAGGTTGGCCGCCTTCATGATGTCGGCGTGCGGCCCGCTCAGGTCGAAGAACCGGCGCACCGAGGCCGAGCTGTACTCGGGGGTGATCTCCATCACCTCGTCGCGCATGACGAACTCGTAGAAGTGGCCGAAGTACTCCCGAAGCTCGGCGTCGTCGACGACCAGGTCCGGCGAGAGGATGCCGATGCGCTCGACGATGCGACGGAACTCGGCGATGTCGTCGTCCATGACCATCGCCTGGATCATCGACTCGAAGACCGCGACCTCGTCCGGGGTGAACCGCTTGCAGAGGCCGAAGTCCAGGAAGGTGATGCGGCCGCCGCGCTGGAACAGGTAGTTGCCCGGGTGCGGGTCGCCGTTGAAGGCGTGGAGCCCGTAGATGCCGCCGAACGCGAAGCGGTAGAGGCACTCGGCGGTCAGCTGGCGCTCCTCGTCCGGCCACTCGAGCACCTCGGCGAACCGCACGCCGTGCGCGAACTCGGTGGTGAGCACGCGTGAGCTGCTCAGCTCGTCGACCACCTCGGGCACGTGGATGTAGGGGTGCCCCCGGTAGGCCTCGACGAAGAGCCGCTGGTGGTCGGCCTCGGTACGGTAGTCCAGCTCCTCGACCAGGCGCTCCTTCAGCTCGCCGACGATCGGCTTGGGATCCATGCCCGGGAACAGCATGGACATCACCTGGAACAGCAGGTCCGTGTTCTCGAGATCCGCGGCGACGGCGCGGTCGACGCCGGGGTACTGCACCTTCACCGCGACCTCGCGACCGTCCCGGGTCACCGCGTGGTGGACCTGGCCGATCGAGGCGGAGGCGATCGGCACCGGGTCGAACTCGACGAAGAGCTCGTCCGCTCCGGCACTCAGCTCGTCGCGCAGCATCCGGTCGACCAGCTCGATCGACATCGGCGGCGCGTCGCTCTGCAGCTGGGCCAGCGCGTCCCGCACCGGCTCCGGTAACCCCTGGTCCAGGTAGCTCGCCATCTGGCCGAGCTTCATGAGGGCGCCCTTCATGCCGCCGAGGACCTCGGCGACCTGCTCCGCGGTGCGCAGCTCGAACTCGTGGCGCAACTCGGCGCGCCGCTCGTCGGACGCGAGGGCTCCACGGGCGCGCATGCCGACGTAGTCACCGCCCGCCCGGGCACCGATCGCCGCCATCTGGGCGGTGCGGCGCGCCCGGTCGGTGACCATGGGCGCTGCGTCGACGCCCGTCGTGTCGGCCGTGGCGGCGACGTCGTCGTCGGAGGGACGGGAACGCGCGCGCAGGGTGCGGGCGAGCAGGCCGACCGCGAGCGCCGCGCCACCGAGGGC
>JAFAFZ010000580.1 GCA_023423215.1 Actinomycetes bacterium | reverse complement strand
ACGACCTCGGCAGGAGCAGCCGCGGGAGCGGGCGTCGTCGTGGTCGGCGGCAACGCGCCGCCCGTGCGCTGCCCCTGCGAGGCGGGGTGGGTCAGCTGCGGTGCGCCGTCGCAGCGGGCCGTCGGCGCGCGCAACGGCAGGTCGTCCAGGTCGAACAGACCCGGGTCCGACCCGGACGCACCGAGCGAGGCGCCCAGGTTGTTGGCGTGGCGGTTGCGCAGCGTCAGCGCCCAGGGCGCGGTCGCGTCGGCGCCGGGCCCCTCGGCCGGCGCGCCCAGGAAGCGCCACTGGAGGAACCGCATGATCGAGGTGTGGTCGTAGGTGCGGTGGTCGACGTAGCCGGGTCGTGCGTACGGCGACGCGAGGATCGTCGGCACGCGGAACCCGGCCTGTCGGAAGTCGTCCGCGTCGACGTCGGACGCGCGGTCGTCGGGCAGCTTCGGCGGGGCGACGTGGTCGAAGAACCCGCCCCACTCGTCGTAGGTCAGGATGAACAGCCCACGCTCCCAGTGCGGTGACCTCGCGAACGCACGGAACGTGTCGCGCAGGAATCGCTGGCCGGCGGCGGGGTCGGCGTGCGGGTGGTCGTCGGCCTGCCACCACGGCGCGTACGGCGGGTCCAGGAAGGTGACGCTCGGAAGCCGGCCGTGCTGGCAGTCGCTGAAGTACTGGTCGATCGGCCGGAGGATGTCCGCCATGCGCTCGCCCCAGTACGCCAGGCTCGGCAGGTCCGAGAAGTACGAGCGCACCGGGACCCGGGCCGCACGCAGGCGGTCCCAGATCGTGTCCCACGAGAAGCCGCGCTCCAGCAGCGGCAGGTAGTTGCGCTTGTACCCGGCCGACTGTCCGCCGTGGAGGAACTGCCGGTTCGGTTGCGTCGGTCCGAGCACCGAGCAGTGGTAGCGGTCGAAGGTCGTGAAGCGCCGGGCGAGGCGCGAGGTGAACGGCAGGTCGTCACCGTCGTAGAAGCCGAGCGCGAAGCGGTCGTTGTCCGAACCCTCTGCCAGGAACCCGTGGTCGCGCTGCGCGTGGCCCGCGTCCCACCCGTGTCCGGGGTCCTCGAAGCCGCAGCCCCTCCACGGGTCCGACATGGCGTCCGAGGGCAGGTGGAAGGTGTCCACGCCCACGCCGTCCGGGCCGAGGTAGGTCTGCGAGGTCGACGCGTCGATGCGGAACGACGAGCCGTAGCGCCGCACCCCCTGCTCGAGGTAGCGACCGTCGTTGCCGAGCCATCCGAGGTAGTGGTCGAACGAGCGGTTCTCCATCATCAGGATGACGACGTGGTCGATCGGTGCCTCGGACCCCGGGAGATCGAGGATCGAGCCCTCGGGCACGAAGCCGGGCTGGTACTCGGCGCCGATGCCCTCGTAGTCGACCGCCGGCGCGCAGCCCGTGAGCAACGACTCGCCCAGCACCGCCGCCGTGCCCGCCAAGCCGGTCGTCCGCAGGAACGCCCGCCGATCGAATGTGCGCCGCTGGCCCATCTCGTCCCCCCGAGTCGCCCGACGAGGAAGTGTTGCAGCCACAGGTGTCCGCGCGCCCGCCGGAAGGTGAACTCGGTTCGACGAACGTGGTGACGGCGTCGGGTGTGTGAGGAGGGCGAACGCCGCACCGGCCTCGACCGAGGGGCCGCCTGGCTCGAACGTCGGTCGATCGTGCGTGTCAGCGGTCGTTGGACGACCACCTCCACGCACGATCCGGCACGAGCCCCGCCACCACCCCTCTTCGGCGTGGCTCGTGGTCGCTCAGCGACGGGAACCCACGCCAAAGATTCGGCACGAGCCCCGCCACCGCCTGATCTTCGGCGTGGCTCGTGGTCGCTCAGCGACCAGAACCCACGCCGAAGACTGGTGGGTGGGGGAGCCGGAGCCGGCGCAGGAGCAGCGTCAGCGGGCGGCGAGCAGGTCCGAGCAGAACGAGGCGACGGCGTTCGTGAAGACCTCGGGCTGCTCCCACGGGAGGAAGTGGCCGGCACCCTCGATGCGGTACGGGCCGACGTGGTCGGGGAACACGATGCGGGCCATCGCCTCCCAGTCCGCGGGGATGACGTGGTCCGACGGGCCGTAGAGCAGCAGGGTGCGCACGTCGGGGTTGCGACCGAGCATCGCCGGCGCCGTGCGCGCCACCTCGGAGAACGTCGACTCGTACGCCCCGAAGGAGGCGCGCAGCTTCGCCGGGTCGTCGAAGGGCTCGACGTGGAAGGTGATCTCGTCGTCGTCGAACGCGCCGGGGTGCGCCCAGAGCCGCGACGAGTAGAACGTCGACAGGTAGCGGCGTCGCGAGCGCACGTTCGACAGGTCCTCGATCAGCTCGTCGGGCCGCAGCGCCTGGTCCATGAAGTAGTCGACCGTGCCGACCGGCAGGGTGCGCAGGCCGTCCATCCGGCCCTTCAGGTACGGCAGCGGGCAGTTGAAGAGCACCAGGCGATCGACGAGCTCGGGCGAGCGAGCCGCGAGGTCCTGCACGATCACCCCGCCGAAGTCACCGCCCACGAGCACCACCTGCTCGTGGCCGAGGTCGTGCAGCAGCGCGGCCAGGTCGAGGCTCGACGCGACGGTGTCGTGCAGCCCGTCGGGTCCGACCTCGCTGTCGCCGAAGCCGCGCAGGTCGGGTGCGATCACCTCGAACCCGGCTGCGGCGAGCGGGCCGATGACCCGCCACCAGACGCGCTTGGTCTCGGGCCATCCGTGCACCAGCAGCAGCGGCACACCACCCGCTCCGGCGCGTGCGAACGAGAGCTCGACGTCGCGCACCCGACGTCGCTCGACGGGGTGCAGATCTGGTCGGAGGTGATCGTTCATCCTGCCCCTCGAGCTGGTCGGACGTCGTCGGAAGTCGAGCGTCTCGGCTGTGAGCCATCGGTCATGCACCGGAAACAAAGCGGCAACTGCAGCGTGACGTCGCCTCCCTAGCTTGCCGCCCCAAGAGAGGACCCCTGAGTAGTGCGAGAGGATTTTCAACATGTTCCGACGTAGGTCACGGTGGCTGATGGCGCTCCTGGCGCTGGTCTCGGTCGCCTTGCTGGGCTGCAGCAGCAGCGATGAAGGATCGACCGAGAGCGGCGACGGCGGCGGTGGCGAGGAGGCCTCCGGCACCTGCGTCGAGGGCGACACCGTCAAGCTCGGCTTCCTGAACTCGACCTCCGGCCCGATGGCCATCAGCGAGCAGACGGTGCGCGACGCGCTGATCATGGCGGCCGAGGAGATCAACGCCGACGGCGGCATCATGGGCAAGCAGATCGAGTACGTCGAGGAGGACGGCCAGAGCGAGCCGACAGTCTTCGCCGAGAAGATCAACAAGCTCCTCACCCAGGACCAGGTCGCAGCGGTCTTCGGCGGATGGACCTCGGCCTCCCGCAAGGCGATGCTCCCGGTCGTGGAGGGCGCCAACGGCCTGCTCTTCTACCCGGTGCAGTACGAGGGCCTCGAGGCCTCGGAGAACATCTACTACACCGGCGCGACGACCAACCAGCAGATCATCCCGGCGATGGACTTCCTGGCGTCGCAGGGCGTCGAGACGCTGTTCCTGGCGGGTTCGGACTACGTGTTCCCCCGCACGGCGAACAAGATCATCAAGCAGTACGCGGCCGAGCTCGGCATCGAGATCGTCGGTGAGGAGTACGTCCCGCTCGACAGCGACGACTGGAC
>JAFAFZ010000551.1 GCA_023423215.1 Actinomycetes bacterium | reverse complement strand
CGCCGCGGCGGCGGCCAGCTGCACCTCGGCCTCGACGGCCAGCCAGCGCCAGAACGCGACCCGGTCCTCGTTGGTCGCGCGGAACCCGGCGACGCTCGCGCCGTCGGGATGGCGGTGCTCGGCGGGCCAGTCCTGCCATCCGCTGCCGTGGTGCTCCGCCAGCGCGCAGAACGTCGCGTGCCGGGTCAGGGCCTCGTCCTGCGCCGCGATCGCGAGCGAGTCGACCACCACGCGCGAACGGCGCACCTGCGCCCAGATCGCCTCGAGCGCGCCCAGCTTCAGGCGCCACACCTCGTCGCGGTCGACGACGGGCGATGCGTCCAGCGCCCGCCCGGCCGCAGCCGCCTCGGTGACGGCGTCGCCCGCCAGGTCCGCGCCGATGACCGACTCGACCCGCAGGTACAGGGGTGACCAGAAGCGGCGGGACGAGGCGTAGTAGGGCGAGGGCTGCTGCGACGCGAGCGGCAGCGATGCGCCCAGGGGGTTGTGCGCCAACACCTCGGCACCGAGGTCCTGCGCCCAGTGCGCGAGCTCGGCCAGGTCGACCAGGTCGCCGTGACCCCAGCTGCGTGCGGAACGTGTGCCGTAGAGCTGCGTCGACCAGCCCCAGCCGCGCCGCGGTCGTGGGGCGCGGTGCGGGACGACGAACAGGTGCGTGGACGGGCCACCGTCACGTGGGCGCAGCAGGTGCGCGCCGAGCGGAAGGTCCGGCGGCAGCCGGTCCTCGACCGCGGCCTCGCTCCCGTCGTCGAGCTCGAGCGTCCCGGGCGCCCACAGCTCGTGGACGTCGCCGGGGCGGACGAACCACGTCGGCGTGTCCGACGGCGGACCGTCGGGGTGGTCGGCCCGGCCCTGGGCGAGCTGCAGCGCGGTTCGGGTCGCGTCCGGCGTGGCGTGCCACGTCCCGTCGGTGCCCCTCCAGCCGTCCGCGACGCCCCAGTCGTCCCGCCCGGTCACGGTCGCGCCCCGCGTTCGGCGGCGTGGTGCGGCGCCCCGGCGGGTGCGCCCGTCGTGCGGTTGGGGAGACCGGACTCGGACATCGGGACAGTGTGTACCCAGGAACCGGCCGTCGCGTGCAGACCGGATGTGACGTGGGTCCGAGCGACCCGTCCGTAGACTGCACCGGTGTCCTTCTTCATCGAACGACGGTTGCGCCTGGTCGGGCGTCGGCTGGCGTCGGTGCGCGAGGAGCTGCGCATCACCGATGAGCAGCTGGCGCACTTCGCCGACCTGACCGACGACTCGCGCATCCGGGCGATGGTGTCGGAGACGCCCCAAGCGGACGAGGAGCACCGCCACGCCGAGCGGACCTCCTCCGCGATGGCGCGCCACCGCCAGGACCTGGTGGAGCAGCTGGCACGGCTCGAGCACGAGCAGGACGACCTGCTCGACCAGCTCAGCGCCCGCCGTCGCGCCGTGCGCTGACCCCGAGCGGCCGCGTGCGGCCGCGTCCATGTCGTGACGTGGTGGAAACCCGATCGTCACGACGCCCGCGTAGACTGCGGTCCCGAACCGAGAAGGAAGGCAACGGTGCCGACCAGAGTCGTCGTCGCAGAAGACGAAGCGATCATCAGAATGGATCTCCGAGAGCTCCTCCAGGAAGAGGGCTACGAGGTGGTCGCAGAGTGCGGGCGGGGTGACGAGGCCGTGGAGCTCGTCCGGACCCACCAGCCCGACGTCGCACTGCTCGACATCAAGATGCCGGGCCTGGACGGCATCTCGGCCGCCCGCCAGATCAGCGCCGAGCGCCTGGCTGCCGTGGTGCTCGTCACCGCGTTCTCGCAGCGGGAGCTGATCGAAGAGGCGTCGGACGCCGGTGTGCACGGCTACGTCGTCAAGCCCTTCGAGCGTCACGACCTTGCTCCGGCGATCGAGGTCGCCATCGCCCGCTTCCGGGCCGAGAAGCAGCTCGCCGAGCAGGCCACCGACGCCGCCGAGCGCCTCGAGAACCGCAAGACCCTCGACCGTGCGAAGGGCAAGCTCATGGACGGCCACGGGCTGAGCGAGCAGGCGGCGTTCGACTTCATCCAGAAGACCGCCATGACCTCCCGCCGGTCGATGAAGGTCGTCGCCGACGAGATCCTCGCCGGTTCGCTCACCCCCTGACGGACGAACCGCGTCAGACCCCCGAAGTACTGTCGGCGTGTGCCGACGCTGATGCTGATCGACGGGAACTCGCTGACCTACCGCGCCTTCTTCGCGCTCCCGACGGACATGACGACCGCCTCGGGTCAGGTCACGAACGCGGTGTTCGGCTTCACCTCGATGCTGCTGAACCTGGTGCGCGACCACGAGCCGGACCGGGTCATCGTCACCTTCGACCTGCCGCAGAAGACGTTCCGCCACGACATGGTGGACACCTACAAGGCCGGCCGTGAGAAGGCGCCGGACATCCTGCGCGAGCAGATGGGCCTGGTGCACCAGGTGGTCGAGAAGCTGCGCCTGCCCGTCGTCACCCAGCCCGGCTACGAGGCCGACGACGTCATCGCCACGCTCGCGGTGCGCGCCGAGGCCGAGGGCGACGACGTCATCATCGTCACCGGCGACCGCGACAGCTACCAGCTCGTCCACGACCCGCACATCAAGGTGCTCTACAACCGTCGGGGCGTGTCCGACTACGCCCTCTACGACGAGGCGGGCATCACCGAGCGCACCGGCGTCACCCCCGAGCAGTACGTCGAGTACGCCGCCATGCGTGGCGACACCTCGGACAACCTGCCCGGCATCCCCGGGGCGGGCGAGAAGACGGCCGCGAAGCTCATCAACAAGTACGGCGGGCTCGACGGCATCTTCGCCGCCGTCGACGAGCAGACCCCGAAGCTGCGCCAGAACCTGATCGAGCACCAGGCCCAGGCGCTGTCG
>JAFAFZ010000548.1 GCA_023423215.1 Actinomycetes bacterium | reverse complement strand
CCTGCTCGTCGGCGGACGACGGGTGCTCGTCACCGCCGTCCGCGTCGCCGCCGCCGGCCGCGGCCTCCTGCTCGGCCTCGCTGTCGGCGTACTCGGCGTCGGGCAGCGCCGTCACGACCAGGCGCGTGCCGCTCAGCGGGCCCGCGGCGCTGGTGACCAGCGTCAGCCGGCGGGGCCCGTCGGCCTCGAGGTGCTCGACGGCGCCGTCTCCGACGCGCTGCACCTTCGTCACCCGGAAGCGGCTGACCTCGCCCGCGCGGCTGCGCAGGTAGATCGTCTTGCCGGCCACCAGGCTGTCCAGGTCCGCGAAGGCGCCACCGAACCTGGTGGAGGTGCCCTCGATGACGGTGTTGCCGTCCTCGCCCACGGGCACGGTGTCGAGCCGGCGTCCGGGGCCGCCGCGCAGCGCGGTCGCGGACGACCCCTCCACGACGACCTCGTTCAGGCCGATCGCGGGGATCTGGAGCACGTAGGACGCGTCGCCCGTGTCGAGCTCGGCGAGGGGCTCCTGGATCTCGGCGGCGAGGTGCCGCTGGTGCTCGGCGTGCACGGCCGCCCCCAGGACCAGGTCCAGGACGACCAGTCCGACCAGCGCGAGCAGGACCAGGACGACGATGCGACGCAGCGGACCCTGCTCGTCGGCGGACGACGGGTGCTCGTCACCGCCGTCCGCGTCGGCGCGGGCGTCCAGCTGCGGGTCGACGTCGGACGCCGCAGGATCGGGGTGCGCGCCGTCCGTGCGCAGGTCGATCACCTCGACCGACTCGGTGACCGCCATCAGGACACCACCCCCCACCGTCGCAGCAACCAGCGTCCACCCAGGAACGCGAGGCCGCCCATCGCCATCGTCGCGAGGCGGTCGAAGTCGTAGGGGTCCGGACCCGGGAGCGCGAGCGGCATCGAGTAGCGCACGTCGGCCGCGGTCATCTGCGCCGCCGCGACCTCGGTGGAGGTGCCGCCGCCCGGGACGTCGCTCGCACCGCCGGGCGAGCTCGGGCCGATCGGCGAGAGGTTCGAACGCGACGACGGGGACAGCGAGGAGCCGCCGCCGCCACCGCCGCTGGTGTAGCCGCTGGCCGCTGTGCTGATCGCGTTCACCGTCCCGCCGGGCAGCATGAGGGTGGTCGTGGTCGTCGACGGGTCGTCGAGGGGCACCTCGCACCAGACGAGCTCGCCCAGCTCGGTCAGCGAGCCCGGGGGCGCGTAGGGCGCGGGGTCGTCGGTGCGCACCAGGTCCACGCCGGCGGCGTCGCAGTTGGACGCCACGACCTCGTCCGCTGCGGCGAGCGCCTGGTCGACCAGGGCCTGCGGCAGCTGGCCGTCGCCCAGCAGGTGCGCACCCGCTCGACCGGCGGTCGCCTGCCAGCGGATCACCGCCGCGATCGCGTTCGCCTCTGCCGCCGTCAGCCCGCTCGAGGGCACGTACATCGAGTTCACCCACGTGATCGGCCAGGCGCCGGGCACGTTCTCGGTCAGCCCGTACAGCGGCGTGCCACCGCCGGCCTCCATGGCCGTCGTGATGCTCTCGGGCGTCACGCCGACCCACTCCCCCGCGCCGTTGCGCAGCTGCGCCAGGTACAGCTCGGTGCGCACGTTCGGGCTGCCGTTGGCGTCGAAGGGCGGCTCGTCGATCTCGGCCTGCATCGCAGCGAGCGCCTCGAGCGGCGTGCTCAGCGTGACGGCCCCACCCCGCGCAGCCTCGTTCGACGAGCCGGACGCAGTGAGCCACAGGCGCACGGTGCCCACGGCGGTGCCCTGCAGGTTGCGCTCGGGCGCACCGGGGAAGACCCAGTGCTCGGCGGGGCCGACCGGGTCGAGCGGCGGGAACCGCGCCGAGAACGCACTGGTCCAGATCGAGGGCTGGGTGCGTGAGATGTACTCCTGCACGGCGACGTTGGGCATGCCCCGGTCGCTGCGGGTCACGGGTGACACCTGCAGCGGCACCGGCACGATGCCGGTGCTCGGGTCCCCGTCCGCGAGCAGCGAGACGAACTCCGGATCCATCCACACGCGGTCGCCGGTCTGCAGGTACGCGTCGGCGACGTTCTTCGAGGTCAGTCGCAGCGGTCCGATGTGGTCGCGTGGGTCGACGCAGTCGGTCAGCTCGGGATCGTCCTCGGAGACCACGACCGTGCAGAGATCGATGCCGGTGGGGAACGGTCCGGACATGAAGAAGCTCGCGCCGACCGCCTGCATCGGCGCCGCGATGACCTCTCGACCGGTCGACGCCATCTCGTCGAGCTCGGCCTCGGTGAACGGCACGCCGCTCACCACGACGTCCGCCGCACCCGAGATGAGCTGCTGGCGGGCCTCCTGGTCCCCGACCGAGAACGGGCTGATCACCGGCGCGTCCGGCGCGGACAGCATGGCGACCGCCCACGACGACATCGGACCGAGCGCCTCGGGCGCGCCGACCACGTCGAGGATCGCCGGCTCGTCCTGCTGCTGCCCCGCCGCCTGCGCCCGCAGCGGCGCGACGCCCCAGAGCAGGCTCACGCCGATCAGCGCGCCCCACGCCAGGCGGGACCACGGCGAGCGGCGATGCCGTTCGCGCCCGTCGGTCACCTTCGCTTCCACGACGACTGCACCCCCTTCGAGAGGAACGATCCACCGGCCACCAGGACCGCACCGAGCAGGAAGGCGAACATCGCCTCGCGGGTGCCGGGGCCGGTGCCCGAGCGGCTCGCGGCCGCCTCGGCGCTCTCCATCGCGGCCTCTTCCTGACGCGCGACCTCGGCCTGCTCGGCGGCGGCCGCCGCGGCCTCCTCGGCGCTGAGGACCGCCGTGTCGGTGCCGCCC
>JAFAFZ010000541.1 GCA_023423215.1 Actinomycetes bacterium | reverse complement strand
ATGGTGGAGACCGCGGCGAGCGCGTCCGGCCCGGCCTCGAGCTCGACGCCCGGGGGCAGCAGCTCGGCCAGCTCGTGCGCACGGGAGTCGTCGGCCAGCGCGACGACCCGTGGCCGCACCTGGTGCGCCTGGGCGGCCAGCTCCTTGATCGAGGACCCCGCCGCCAGGGCGACGACCTCGAAGCGGTCCGGCTCGACGGCGACGACGTCCAGCGTCTGGGTCCCGATGGACCCGGTGGAGCCGAGCAGCGAGATGGTGGTCGTCACCGTGGGATCCTCATGCCGGGCCCATGGTACCGACGTGCCCGCCGCCGGGAGCGGCGAGCCCGCCGCCGCTCTCAGCTGGCGTGGGCGTCAGGCGGCCAGGTCCCAGACGTCGAAGAGGACCGTGACGAAGTAGGCGGTCGGCAGGACGAACAGCAGGGCGTCGAAGCGGTCGAGCACGCCGCCGTGCCCGGGCAGCACGGTGCCCATGTCCTTGATGCCGAGGTCGCGCTTCACGAACGACTCGCTCAGGTCCCCGAGGGGGGCGACCGCGGCGCAGAGCAGGGCGAACAGCGCCGTGCGGCCGAGGCTGTCGCCGATCGGGTCGATGCCGACCAGGCCCACCACCACGATGGTGACGACCACCGCGCAGAGGAACCCACCGATCAGGCCCTCCTGGGTCTTGTTCGGGCTGGCGGCCGAGAGCGGCGTGCGTCCGAAGTAGCGGCCCACGAAGTAGGCGCCGACGTCGTGGCTGACCGCGACGACCACGGCGGCGATCAGGACGCCGATGCCGGGGTTCGAGGTGATCGACGAGCTGGCCTCCTCCATCTCGCGGCCGAGGCCGAGGAAGAGCGTCGCGAAGGAGCCGAGGATGCCGATCCAGCCGACGCCCAGCAGCGTGATGCCGAGGTTGGTGACGGAGTGGTCCCCCGGCGCGACCCACAGGTACCAGAGCAGCCCTGCGATGACGGTCAGGCCGAGCACGATCGGGTACGCGCCCAGGCCCGAGGCGTAGGTCGCGAACACGAGCCCCGCGACGGCCACCAGGCCCAGCAGCGTCGCCGGGTTGTGGCCCGCCGTGCGCACCGCGGTGAAGTACTCGAACGCCGCGAAGGTCACGACGGCGGTGGCCAGCACCGCGGTCGGCAGCGCGCCGAAGTTGAAGCAGAGCAGGCCGATCGCGACGAGACCCACGCCGACCGCGATCGCGGTGACCAGGTTGCGGTCACCGCCGCCACCACCACCACCGCCCGGGCCGTCGAAGTGGTCCTGCGGTTCGGCGGGCGGACGACGTCGAGGCCGCTCGCGGGGCGGCGGGGCCGCGCCGTCGTGGTGGTCCAGCTCGTCGTCGACGTCGTCCCCGTCGTAGGCCTCGTCCTCGAGCTCGTCCGCGTCCCCGTAGTGGGCGGGCGAGAAGAAGTCGTCCTCGACGTCACCACCGGCGAGCGCGCCCAGGCGCGGCTCGTCGTCGACGAGGTCGTCGAAGTCGGTGACGACGGTGCGCTCGCCCTCGTCACGCCAACGCGGCTGGTTCCCGTAGGTCGCCAGCGGCTCGGGCTCCGGGGCGTCCTCGCCGATCACGACCTTGGGGACCTGCCCCGTCGGCGGCTCGGTCCAGTGCGGCAGCACGAACGAGTCGTCCTCGCCGTACTCGGGCGACTCCTCGGCGGCGAACGGGTCGGGCTGGTCCTCGTAGCCGGCGTAGGTGTCCGCCGGCGAGTACGCGTCCTCGAGCGGCGCGTACGGATCGTCGCCTCCCGACGTCGGGGCAAACGGGTCGTCGGCAGCGGACGGCGCGAAGGGATCGGGCCGCTCGGAGCCGAACGGGTCGTCGCCGAGCGGCGCGTACGGGTCGTCCGCAGCGTCGTCGCCCTCGGGTCGGATGATGCGCGCGTGACCCACGTTGATGCGCTCCCCCGCGTCGTCGGTCGGACCGTAGAGCTCGTCGTCGTCGGCCCAGCGCGGCGCCTCGTCCGGCGGCGTGTCGGGCCGGACCACGGGCACCGAGCCGAAGCGGTCGCTGTGGCTGCCCGCGTCGCTCTCGGTGGTCGAGATGGTGATCTTGGGGAGGTCGGTTGCGGGTGCCGGCTCGTCGGGCCGGTCGCCGAAGCGCTTCTCGCCGCCGCGGCGACGACGGACGACGTCGGGTCGGCCGGCGGCCTCGGCCGCCTCTTGTGCGCCGATGATGCGCACGCCCTCGGTGCGCCGCTCGTCGGGTTCGTCCTGGTCGGTCATCGGTGTCCTCCTGGGCGACGGGCTCGGTGCGGCCGGCCGACGGTGGGCGTCGCGACGGCGGCGCGGCGGCCGCTCATCCCTCCATCAGCTCGACGGTCTTCGCCTCGAGCGCCTCGTCGATCTCGTTCTCGAACTGCTTGGTGACTCGGTCCAGCTCGGTCTCGGCCCGGTGCAGGTCGTCGGAGGAGATGTCCCCGTCCTTCTCGAGCGACTCCAGGTCCTTGCGCGCGTCACGGCGTGCGCTGCGCACCGCGGTGCGGCCGTCCTCGGCCTTGCCGCGCACCAGCTTCACGAACTCCTTGCGACGCTCCTCGGTGAGCGGGGGGAACGCGAGGCGCACGGTGACGCCGTCGTTCGAGGGGTTGAGGCCGAGGTTCGAGTTCTGCAGCGCCTTCTCGATCGCCGGCATCGAACCCTTGTCGAAGGGCGTGATGTAGAGCATGCGCGCCTCGGGGACCGAGAAGCTCGCCAGCTGCTGGAGCGGCACGGTCGAGCCGTAGTACTCGACCGGCAGCTTCTCGACCAGGGCGGGGGTGGCACGACCCGTGCGCACGCCGGCGAACTCGCCCTTCGCGTGCGAGACGGCCTTGGTCATGCGCTCGGCGGCGTCCTCTCGGATCGCCTGGATCAACTCGTCACTCATCACCGTTCAGCCTCTCACACGGATCGCCGGGTTGCGCGACACACGACCGCCGTCGCAGCGTGCGCGCCACCACCTGCGTGCACCCGTGGACGGGTCGCCGGCGGGATCAGGAGACGACGGTGCCGACGTGCTCGCCGTCGAGCAGCGGGCTGAGGTTCTCGCCCATGAGGTCGAACACGCAGATCGGCAGGCGGTTGTCCATGCACAGCGTGATCGCGGTCGAGTCCATCACCTTGAGGCCTCGGTTGAGGACCTCGATGTAGGAGACCTCGGAGAGCAGCTCGGCGGTCGCGTCGGTGCGCGGGTCGGCGGTGTAGACGCCGTCGGTGCCGTTCTTGCCCATCAGGATGACGTCGGCATCGATCTCGACGGCGCGCAGCGCCGCAGTCGTGTCGGTCGTGAAGAACGGGTTGCCGGTGCCGGCCGCGAAGATCACGACGCGGCCCTTCTCGAGGTGGCGGATGGCGCGGCGCCGGATGTACGGCTCGGCCACCTGCGACATCTGGATGGCGGTCTGCACCCGGGTCGGCTGCCCGAGGCGCTCGAGGGTCTCCTGCAGGCCGAGCGCGTTGATGATCGTGGCGAGCATGCCCATGTAGTCGGCCTGGGCGCGGTCCATCCCGGCGCCCTCGCCGGTCATGCCGCGCCAGATGTTGCCGCCGCCGACCACGACGGCGATGTCGACCTCGAAGCGGCGCTTCACCTCGACGATCTCGGCGGCGAGGCGGGTGACCACCTCGCCGTCGATGCCGAAGCCCGCGTCCCCGGCGAAGGCCTCGCCGGAGAGCTTGATGAGCACTCGGGACCAACGGCCGCGACGCCGGGCGGAGGTGTCCGCGCCGGACTCGTCGTCGGGCGCCCCGCCCGTGGTCCCGTCGTCGCTCACGTCGCGCTCAGGAGCCGATGATGGCCTGGGCGTAGCGGACGATCGTCGCCCCGCTGCCGAGGCGCTCGGCGACGGTCTCCTTCTCGCCGAAGACGCCCTGCTCGGGCAGGACCCGCTCGGCGTACCACGAGTTCAGGCGGCCCTCGACGATCTTGGGCACGGCCTGCTCGGGCTTGCCCTCCTTGCGGGTCAGCTCCTCGAACGAGGCGCGGGCACGCTCGACCAGCTCGGGGTCGATCTCGTCGCGGCTCAACGCGTCCGGCTTGGCGAACGCGATGTGCAGCGCGATCTCGTGGACGGCCTCCTCCGAGGCGCCCTGCACCTCGAGGAGCACGCCGTTGACACCGCGACCGTCCTGCATGTGCAGGTAGGTGTCGAGCACCGAGTCCGGAGCGGCCTCGAAGCGCACGACCGTGCCGACCTCGATGTTCTCCTTCTTCTGGATCTTGAGGGTGTCGAGGTCCTCCTTGAGCGAGTCGACGGCGGACTCGCCGCCGGCGAGCACCGCGTCGGCCAGCTTCTGGGCGACGGCGACGAAGTCCTCGGACTTGCCCGAGAAGTCGGTCTCGGCCTTGAGCTGCACCAGCGCCGCGACGTTGCCCTCTCGGGCGATGGCGACGGCACCCTGGTTGTTCTCGCGGTCCTCGAGCGTCGCGACCTTGGACAGGCCCTTCTGACGCAGGATGCCGGCAGCCTTCTCGCGGTCGCCGTCGGCCTCGACGAGGGCCTTCTTGGCGTCCATCATCCCCGCGCCGGTGGCGTCGCGGAGCGCCTTGACGTCTGCTGCGGTGATGTCGGCCATCAGTTGCTCTCCTCGGTGGTCTCGACGTGCGCGGGCTGGTCGGGAGCGTCCGCCGCCGCATCGACGCCGGAGGTGTCCGAACCCTGGACCTCGGGCTCGACGGTGACCTCGCCGGCCGCGGCCTGGGACTCGATCGCCTCTTCCTTGGCGCTCAGCACGCGTGCCTCACGGGCGGCGGCGGCCGCAGCCGCCTCGACGCGGGCGCGGTCCTGCTGGTTGCGGCGCTCGGCCTCTTCCTCGGCGGTGCGCTGGCGCGGCTGGGCCGCGGTCTCCGGGTGGCTCTTGGAGCGCATCAGGCGACCCTCGAGCACGGCGTCGGAGATGACGCGGGTGAGCAGGTCGCCGGAGCGGATCGCGTCGTCGTTGCCGGGGATGACGTACTGGATGATGTCGGGGTCGCAGTTGGTGTCGACGACCGCGACGACCGGGATGCCGAGCTTGTTGGCCTCGGTGACGGCGATGTCCTCCTTCTTGGTGTCCAGGATGAACACCGCGTCGGGGAGGCGCTCCAGGTCACGGATGCCGTTCAGGTTGCGCTCGAGCTTCTCGAGCTCGCGCGAGAGGAGCAGCGCCTCCTTCTTGGGCATGACCTCGAACTCGCCGGAGTCACGCATGCGCTGGTACTCCTTCATCTTCTGCACGCGCTTCGAGATCGTCTCGAAGTTCGTCAGCATGCCGCCCAGCCAGCGCTGGTTGATGTAGGGCATGCCGCACTTCAGCGCGTAGCCCTGGATCGAGTCCTGGGCCTGCTTCTTGGTGCCGATGAAGAGCACCGTCCCGCCGTCGGCCACGAGGTCGCGCACGAAGGTGTACGACTTCTCGATGCCGCTGAGGGTCTGGTGCAGGTCGATCAGGTAGATGCCGCCGCGGTCGCCGTGGATGAACCGCTTCATCTTCGGGTTCCAGCGTCGGGTCTGGTGGCCGAAGTGGACGCCGGCCTCCAGCAGCTGCTTCATGGTGACGACGGGTGCGGTCACGGTGTCTCCTTCCCCTCGGTTCGGCGAGACCCGGGGACGACGCCGACCGGGGTCGGCGACCGAGGGTGTTCCCGGGCGATGATGTGTGTTCGACCGGCGAGCCGGTCTGCTCACCACGGCGTCGGATCGACGCGGTGGTGACGGCGGCCCGGGGATCGGGCCGACCGGAGACTCTAC
>JAFAFZ010000506.1 GCA_023423215.1 Actinomycetes bacterium | reverse complement strand
GGTCCGCCAGGACCTCGGCGCCGATCGCATCGCGAACATCACGGCGCCCGAGTCCCAGGGCGAGCCGGTCTGGATCCAGCGCCACCGCGAGCTGGCCGAGGCCGCCGCGGCGGCGGACGCCGGGTCGCCCCCGGCCGGAGGTGCCTCGTGATCGGCTCCACCACCCAGGCCCCGACGCTCGCCGAAGGCGTGCCCGCGGTCGTCTCGTCCCGCTTCGGCGTGGCGGCCGCCCACACGATGGACGGCTACACGTCCTCGGGCAGCTACTCGGGCTACCAGTCGATCCGCAAGGCGCTGGCACTCGGCCCCGCCGAGGCGGCCGCCGTGGTCAAGGACGCGACCGTGCTCGGTCGCGGCGGCGCCGGCTTCCCCGCCGGCGTGAAGTGGGGCTTCACCCCCGCCGGCGTCTGGCCGCGCTACATCGTCGTCAACGGCGACGAGTCCGAGCCGGGTACCTACAAGGACCGCGTGCTCATGGAGCGCGACCCGCACCAGCTCATCGAGGGCTGCCTGATCGCCGCCTACGCGATCGGCGCCGCCCAGGTGTTCCTGTACGTGCGCGGCGAGATGCCCCACGCCCAGGAGCGCATCGCCGCGGCGCTGAACGAGGCGTACGCGGCGAACCTGGTCGGCAGGAACATCCTCGGCACCGACTTCAGCGTCGACATCGTCCTGCACTGGGGTGCGGGCGCCTACATCGTGGGCGAGGAGACGGCGCTCATCGAGTCGCTCGAGGGCAACCGCGGCATGCCGCGCCTGAAGCCCCCGTTCTTCCCGGCCGCCAAGGGCCTGTACATGGCGCCGACGATCGTCAACAACGTCGAGACGCTGTCGAACCTGCCGTGGCTCTTCGAGCACGGCGTCGAGGCGTACCGCGCCGTCGGCACCGAGGCCTCGCCCGGCACGCGCCTGATCGCGCTGTCCGGCCACGTGAACAACCCGGGGGTCTTCGAGATCCCGCAGGGCACCACGACCTTCCGCGAGCTGTTCGAGCGCGACATCTACGGCAACGGCATCCGCGACGGGCACGAGCTGAAGATGTTCATCCCGGGCGGCGCCTCCGCGCCGTGGTTCTTCCCCGAGCAGGTCGACCTGCCCCTCGAGGGCCGTGTGGTCGGCGGCGCGGGTTCGATGCTCGGCTCCGGCGCGATCGTCGTCATGGACGAGACGACCGACGCCGTGAAGGCCTGCCTGCGCGTCGTGCGCTTCTTCGCCCGTGAGTCCTGCGGCAAGTGCACCCCCTGCCGTGAGGGCACGACGTGGGAGGAGAAGATCCTCCAGCGCATCCTCGACGGCCACGGCCGCCCCAGCGACCTCGAGCTGCTGCTCGACGTCGCGGACAACATCTCTCCCGGTCCGTACCCGGTCGCCGCCGATCCGGCCAACGACCTGGACGCCGTGCCCTACCCGCCGCGGCAGACCACCATCTGCCCGCTCGGGCCCTCGTCGGTCGCGCCGATCACCTCGGCGATCCGCCGCTTCCGCCACGAGTTCGAGGCCAAGATCGTCCAGCGGGACCTGATCCCCGTCGCCTCGGAGCCGCTCGCGGCCGAGGCCGCCGACGCGCACGGAGCGCACAGCCATGTCTGAGAAGCCCCGTCCGATCACGATCACCGATCCGGTGACGATCACCGTCGACGGCCGGCAGGTCACCGCCCAGAACGGTGAGCTGCTGATCGACGCGTGCGAGCGGAACGACGCCTACATCCCGCGGTTCTGCTACCACCCGCGCATGAACCCGGTCGGCATGTGCCGCATGTGCCTCGTCGAGGTCGACACCGGCCGCGGTCCCGCCCTGCAGCCCTCGTGCATGATCCCGGTCGCGCCGGACATGGTCGTCGACACGACCAACGACAAGGTCGCGAAGGCCCAGGACGGCATCCTCGAGTTCCTGCTCGCGAACCACCCGCTCGACTGCCCGGTCTGCGACAAGGGCGGCGAGTGCCCCCTGCAGGACCAGACGCTGGCCTACGGCCCCGGCGAGTCCCGCTGGATCGAGGAGAAGCGCCACTACGAGAAGCCGATCGCGATCTCCGAGACGGTCTACCTGGACCGCGAGCGCTGCATCCTCTGCGACCGCTGCACGCGGTTCGCGGACGAGGTCGCCGGCGACCCGCTGATCCACTTCATCGACCGCGGCTCGAACACCGAGGTCGCGACGTTCCCGGGCGAGCCGTTCACCTCGTACTTCTCGGGCAACACGGTCCAGATCTGCCCGGTGGGCGCGCTGACGGCCAAGCCGTACCGCTTCCGTGCCCGGCCCTGGGACCTCGAAGAGGTCGAGTCGACCTGCGCCGGCTGCGCGGTGGGCTGTCGCATCACGGTGCAGTCCAGCCGCAACCGCGTGCTGCGCTACCAGGGCGTGGACTCGGATCCGGTCAACTGGTCCTGGCTCTGCGACAAGGGCCGCTTCGGCTTCGAGGCCGTCAACTCCGAGGAACGCCTGGGCGAGCCGATGGTGCTCGCGGCGGACGGCAGCCTGACCGCGGCCCGGTGGTCCGAGGCGCTCGGCGCAGCTGCCGAGGCGCTGCGCAACGCCGCACCCGAGAAGGTCGCCGTGCTCGGCGGTGCCCGCCTGACCAACGAGTCGCAGTACGCCTGGGCGAAGCTCGCCAAGGGGATCATCGGGACCGACCACGTCGACGCGCAGCTCGGTGACGGCCTGCCCGCCGAGGTCGTGCTCGGCCTTCCCGGTGCGACGATCGACCAGGTCTGCCGCCCCGGCGGCACCGTGCTCTACCTCGGGCCGGACCCGAAGGAAGAGCTGGGCGTGCTGTACCTGCGCCTGAAGCACGCCGCCGTCGAGGACCGCGCCCGCATCATCGAGGTCACGCCGACCCGGACCGGCCTCTCGCCCTACACGACGACCTCGCTGCAGTACCGCCCCGGCGACCTGCACCGCATCGTCGCCGCGCTGCTCGGCGGCGAGGTGCCCGAGGGCGGCATCGGGGGAGTGGACGCCGACGCGCTCCGCTCGGCCGCCGCGCTCGTGCGCGACGCCGGCGACGAGCTGAGCGTCGTGATCGGTCGCTCGAACCTGGCCGAGGACCCGACGAC
>JAFAFZ010000503.1 GCA_023423215.1 Actinomycetes bacterium | reverse complement strand
GTCGTCGGGTCGAGCTGCCCGCGGACCTGCTGCCCGAGCACCTGGTCGCCGCACTCGGACCCGGCGCGACGCCGGCGGACGCCTCACGGGGCGCGGACGGGTTCTCGGTGCTCACGCCGGTGATGTTCGAGGTGGACCGCGCGGTCGACCCGTCCTCGATCCCCGCGGACGGCGGCGACGTCGTCGCGGTCTTCGACGAGGCGACCGGCGAGCGGGTGCCGATCCGGGTCGAGGTGCCGGCCGAGGCGTTCCGCCACGGCGCACCCGAGACGATCGTCGTCGCCTGGCCGACGGTCCGCTACGAGTTCGGTCGGACCTACGTCGCGCGCCTGACCGACGGGGCCCGTGCACGCGCCGGGTCGCTCGAGCCGGCGCCGCGCCTGACGGACCGCTCGGACCCGACGGTCGCGTCGCTCGCGTCGACGCTCGAGCGGATCGAGGGCGGGGACGGATGGGGCGACGTGGTGGCCGCAACGCGCTTCACCGTGCGCAGCGAGTCGAACGCCAGCCACGAGCTCGACGAGATGGCCGCGGTCGTGCGGGCGGCGGACCACCCGGTGCGCAACCTGCGCGTGGACCTGCCGCTCCTCGTGCCCGGTGCCTCGGCCGTCGTCGTGGGCGAGGTGGCGATCACCGACTTCCGCGACGAGCACGGCATCGCCCGCGTCGCGCACGGTGGCACGCAGCGCTGGGTGCCCTTCACCCTGGTCCTGCCCGAGGCGCCCGCCGGACCCGAGGGCGCCCCCGTCGTGATCTACGGCCACGGCCTGCTCGCCAACAAGGAGACGATGCTCTTCACCGCGGCGACCAACGCGCAGAAGGGCCTGGCGACCATCGGCATCGATGTGCCGAACCACGGCGCTCGCCAGGCGGGCAACGGCGGCTACCTGCTCGAGCTGAACAACTCGCACGACTTCGGCCGGCTCGCGTCGATGCCGCTGCAGGGCGTCGTCGACCAGATCTCGCTGCTGCTCGCGGTGCAGCACCACCTGGGCGAGGTCCAGCTGCAGCTGCCCGACCTGCCGGGCCGCACCGGCCAGCCCGCGCCACGCCTCGACGTCGACCACCTGCTCTACGAGGGCACCTCGATGGGCGGCGTGCTCGGCGCGGCGTTCACCGCCCTCGCCCCAGAGCTCGACGGGGCCTTCCTCCAGGTGGCCGGCACCGGCATCGCCGACACGATCTTCCACTCGCTGCTCTGGGTGCTCTTCATGGGCATCATCCCGTCGGGCGCCTCGACCGGTGACGCCTACGCGCTGATGGGTGCGGCGACGCTGCTGACCGACCCCGCCGACAACGTCAACGTGCTCGAGCGCATCCGCGACCACGGCACCCCGACGTTCCTCGCCTACGGCGTCGGTGACGGCGTGGTGCCGAACTACGTCAGCGATCGGATGATCGCCCTGCTCGACCTGCCGCTCGTCGGTGACGAGATCCGCGAGGTCGGCGTGCCGCACCGATACGCGGGGGACACGATCCCGACCGACGGGTCCGGCTTCGGCCAGGTCTGGCCGGACGCCGCGCCCGACACCATGTCGTTCCTGGCGCACCTCGTGTTCACCCAGCAGGCGTCGGTGGACCTGCTCGAGGAGTGGCTCGACGGTCGCCTGCGCGCCGCCGGCCTGGTGCTCGACCCCGCGGGCTGAGCCTCGCCGGCCCGATCGCGGCGGCCCGCCCCGGTTCGGAGCGCCCTCCGCGCGGGCCCTACCGTGGCCACGTGATCCTGCTCGACGTCGACGCCGTGGCCGCGAGCCGACCCGGCCGTCCGCTCTTCGCTGATGTGTCCTTCACGATCGCGGACGACGACCGGCTCGGCATCGTCGGGCTGAACGGCAGCGGCAAGTCCACGCTGCTGGGCATCATCGCCGGCACGGTCGAGCCCGAGGCGGGCACCGTGCGCCGGGGTCGCGACGTGCACGTCGAGATGCTCGGACAGGACCCCGAGCTGCGTCCCGGGACGGTGCGCGAGGCCGTCACCGACGGCTTCGAGGACCGGGCGTGGGAGGCCGCGTCGGTCGCCGACCGGCTCGGGCTGGGTCCGCTGATGGACGCGGACGTCACGAGCCTGTCGGGCGGTCAGGCCAAGCGCGTCGCCCTGGCCCGCGCGCTGGTGACCGAGAGCGACCTGCTCGTCCTCGACGAGCCGACCAACCACCTCGACATCGACGCCATCGCATGGCTCGAGGACCGGCTCGCCGCGCACCGGGGCGGCCTCGTCCTGGTCACGCACGACCGACACTTCCTGGACCGCATCACGACCCGTGTGCTCGAGCTGGACCGCGGCAAGGGCTACGTGCACGAGGGCGGCTACGACGCGTACCTCGAGGGCCGCGCGATCCGCGAAGAGCACGCCGCCAAGGCCGAGCAGACCCGCCGGAACCTGGCGCGCACCGAGCTGGCCTGGCTGCGGCGCGGCGCCCCGGCGCGCACCTCCAAGCCGAAGGCGCGCATCGAGGCCGCCACGGCGATCGTCGACGGCCGCGCCCAGGCCGCGGCACGCGCGGGTGACCTGCCGTTGCACACCGGCACGCCGCGCCTGGGGGACCGGGTGGTCGAGCTCCACGGCGTGTCGCACGGCTACGACGACGGGCCCGACCTGTTCCGCGACGTCGAGCTGCTGCTCGACCCGCGGGAGCGCCTGGGCATCGTCGGCGCCAACGGGACCGGCAAGTCGACGCTGCTCGACATCATGGCGGGCCGCACCACACCGCGGACCGGCTCGGTCGTGGTCGGCACGACCGCCCGGATCGGTTACTACGACCAGCGCGGCCGCACGCTCGACCCGGGCCAGCGCGTGCGGGACGCGGTGGTCGGCGACAAGGGCACGGTCGACTGGACCGACACCGCGCTGCTCGAGGCGTTCTGGTTCGACGGCGACGCGCAGTGGGCGCCGATCGGGTTGCTCTCGGGCGGCGAGCGTCGCCGGCTCCAGCTGCTGCTGACCCTGGCCGAACGGCCGAACGTGCTGTTCCTCGACGAACCCACCAACGACCTGGACCTGGACACGCTGCGCCAGCTCGAGGACTTCCTGGACGACTGGCCGGGCGCGCTGGTGGTGGTCAGCCACGACCGTGCGTTCCTGGAGCGCACCGTCGCGGACGTCATCATCCTGGACGGCGAGGGGAGCGCCGGTCGCCGTCCCGGCGGCTACGCCGCGTACGAGGAGGAGCGCCGCGCCACTCGCGGCGGCCGTCGCCTGGGCACTGCGGGTGCCGCACGCTCCGCGCCCCGGGCC
>JAFAFZ010000433.1 GCA_023423215.1 Actinomycetes bacterium | reverse complement strand
GCTCCGCCCTTGGCATCGTCACGACCTCGGCGTCGGCCGGTGCCGACGACGAGCCGCGCCCAGTCCACCCCACTTCCACAAACGAGAGCACTGCTCTTGCTTTTCGGTGTCCGCGGGTGCAGAGTGGTCGAAAGAGAGAGCACTGCTCTCGTTCCTCGATCGGAGTCCCGCATGCCCGCCACCGCCGTCCCCTCGTCCCCCGCCGACCGTCGCTACCTCGAGCCGAAGGGAGGCACGCTCCTCTTCAACCGGGTCGTCGCCCGACTGACCCGCATGGGCGTCAGCGTCTGGGGCTCACGTGAGCTCCACGTCGTCGGACGGCGCAGCGGTCACGTCCGCACGACGCCGGTCAACCTGCTGACCCTGGACGGCCAGACCTACCTGGTCGCACCTCGGGGGACGACGCAGTGGGTGCGCAACCTGCGCGCCGCCGACGGTCGGGGCGGGCTGCGCCTCGGTCGCCACGTCGACGAGTTCACCTCGACCGAGGTCGCCGACGCGGACAAGGTCGACGTCCTGCGCGCCTACCTGCGCCGCTGGAAGTTCGAGGTGGGCGCCTTCTTCGACGGCGTCGACGCGAGCTCGACCGACGAGGAGCTGCTCGCCATCGCTCCCGGCTATCCGGTGTTCCGCCTCGACATCACCCGCTGCTGATCCCGTCCCACCGCCACACCGCCTCGCCCCAACCTGGCTTTCGTTGTCCGTGAGGCCCACATCCGGGCCCGAGCAGCAACGAAAGGCGGACGATCCGACCGCCGCACCGCCTCACCCGGCTTTCGTTGTCAGTGAAGCTCACATCCGGGCCCGAGCAGCAACGAAAGGCGGACGATCCGACCGCCGCACCGCCTCACCCGGCTTTCGTTGTCGATGAGGCCCACATCCGGGCCCGAGCAGCAACGAAGGTCCGCCCGGCTCAGCCGCAGTCGCCGAACACCACCGCCTCGGCGAGGACGAGCTGCGGCTGGCTCGGGCCATCGCGCTCGACCGACCAGATCTGCGCCACCGCGTCGTTCGCCGGGACCGCGGTGAACCAGCTCGCCACGTGGTCGAAGGTCATCCGCTCGCCGTCGTGACGCGGCTCGCACCCCTCGAGATCGGCCGACTCCGGCACCACGACCATGACGTCGCCGACGATCATCGTGCCGACCACCGGATCACCGGGGTCGGGGCACGCCGTGGACGCGGTCGTGGTGGTGTCGGCATCCGTCGGACACCCGGTGCCGGTCCCAGATCGGACGAAGGTGACGGTGCCCGAGAGGTCCCACTCACGCTGCGACCAGGGCACCGGTGCCTCCACGGTCGTCGTGGTGGAGGTCGGCTCACCCCCCGACTCCCCGGGTTCCACCTCGGACGTGCCGCCGTCGCACCCCGGTGGCGACTCGACGCGGTACACGCCAGGCCGTTGCTCGAACTCTTCGGCGAGCGCTGGACGGTCGCCATCCGACGCCACCACGGCGAACGACGTCGGCAGGTCCTCCTGCCGGATCGACTCGACGAACTCGGTCTGGCCGGCGAAGCGTCGCCGGAACTCCTCGAAGGTCTCGGTCTGGTCGAGGTACTCGTAGGACCGGACGAGCGTCGACCTGGCGACGTCCGCCGCCAGAGCGTCGATCTGCTCGGGCGTCGCCGTCGGGTCCAGGTACACGAAGAGCGCGCAATCCGACAGCGGTGTCGTCGTGCTGGTGGGACCGTCGACGACCTCGACCCGGTCAGCTCCACCGGACCAGACGACCACCGAGCCGGCACCGAGCGCCAGCACGACGGCGGCCGCCGCTCCGATGAGCCACGGCGTGCGACGGCGACGACCGGACCGTGCGCGCAGGTCGGCGAGGCCGACCTCGGTGTCGACCTGCGAGCGCAGCCGGGCGTCCAGCGACCTGAACGCGTCCGCCACGAGGCGGTCGTCCTGGTGCTCGTCCTCGGTCATCCGACCTCCTCCTCTCCCTGCGCTGAGGGACCCAGCGATGCAGCGAGGCGCTGCCGTCCCTTGTGCAGGTGCGTCTTCACGGTCCCCTCGGACACGCCCAGCGTCTGGGCGATGTCGAGCACCGAGGCATCGTCCAGGTAGTGCAGCGCCAGTGCGGCGCGCTGCTGGGGTGGCAGCTCGCGCAGGTGCGTCAAGAGCTCGGGATCGAACGGCTCGATCGGCGTGCCCTCCGCGCTCGGTGGCACGGATCGCAGCTGTGCCACCCGCTCGTTCGACCGCTTGCGCGCCACCTTCACCGCTCGCTGCACGACGACCTTGCGCACCCACGCTCGCGGCGAGTCGTAGGTCGACAGGCGATCCCATCGCCGGTACGCGTCGACCATGCCCTCCTGCGCCACGTCCTCGGCGCCGGCGCGCTGGCCGAGCACCATGCCCGCCAGCGACACCAGCGGCGCGAACTCGGCTCGATAGAAGTCGTCGAAGTCGACCACGGCGACGAGCCCCTCCCGACCCCCGTCCCGGATGCGGACGCTACCTCCACCCATGTCCACACACAGCCGTGGGACACGAGCGAGGTTGACCACGACTCAGAAGTAGCCGCGTCCTCTCGAGGTCGACGGCGCGCTCGGTCCGGTGCGGATCGCCGCGGCCTCGCCGCGGTCCCGGATGCCGGTCACCTCGAGCAGTCGGCGACCGTCGACGACGGCGAGCGAGACCCTCGACGTCCCCGGCGGGCCGTACAACGACATCTCGGTGCGTGCCGGGTGCAGCGACTCGACCAGCGGCTCGGGGAACCGGCTGACCACGACGATCACCCGGCGTTCGGTCCGAGCGACGACGCACGGCAGGCCCTTGGCCCATCCCTGGACCAGGTGCAGCACGTGCTCGTCCGGGCGCAGCGCCTGGTCGAGCGCGGCGAGCGTCGCGCCGGCGTCGTGCACCGAATCGGGGTGCAGCCGTCCGAGTGCGGCGGTGAGCTGGGGCGAGAGCCGGGCCGGTGCTCCGCCGGGCGAGCGGGGATCCGCGCGACGCACCGTGGGCGAGCGCCGAGCACCACCGCCGCCGGGCTCGGCGC
>JAFAFZ010000368.1 GCA_023423215.1 Actinomycetes bacterium | reverse complement strand
ACCTGGAGGGTCACGGGGCCGAGCGTGAACCGGCCACGACGCACGACCGCGGCGTTCAGCGTCGCGACGACCCG
The DNA here is from genome assembly GCA_023423215.1 of Actinomycetes bacterium. Lineage (GTDB taxonomy): Bacteria > Actinomycetota > Acidimicrobiia > Acidimicrobiales > Microtrichaceae > JAFAFZ01. The sequence continues at coordinate 5,526 of JAFAFZ010000368.1, read as the reverse complement.
TCCCGACGGCGGCGCGCCGGCGAACGAGAGCTGGAGCTGCCACTCCTTGCGCGGCTCGTCGACGACCTCGAGCCGCTCGAGCATCTTGTCGGTCTGGCGTGCCTTCGCCGCCTGCTTCTCGGACGAGGACACGGCCCAGTTCTTCACGAACTTGTCGTTGTCGACCGGGTTGCGGCGCGCCGCCCGGGCGCCCTTGTCGGCCCACGCCCGCTGGGTGCGGGCCCGCTCCTCGAGCGCGCCCCGCGTGGTCGCGTACTCCTCGTAGCGCTCGCGTGCGTGCTCACGGGCGACGGCTCGCTCGGCCAGGTAGGCGTCGTAGCCGCCGCCGTACAGGTGCACCGACTGCTGGTGCAGGTCGAGCTCGAGCACCGAGGTCACGGTCCGGGACAGGAACTCCCGGTCGTGGCTGACGACGACCACGCCGGCGTCGCTGTCGGCGACGAACCGCTCGAGCTGGGCGAGCCCGGCCAGGTCCAGGTCGTTGGTCGGCTCGTCGAGCAGCAGGACGTCGAAGCGGCTGAGCAGCAGCGAGGCGAGCCCGGCCCGTGCGGCCTGCCCGCCCGAGAGCGCGGTCATGAGGTGGTCGAGCGGCACGTCGAGGCCGACCGACGCCGTCGTGGCCGGCGCGCGGTCCTCGAGGTCCGCGGCGCCGAGCGCGAGCCACCGCTCGAGCGCGACCGCGTAGCGCTGGTCCGCGCCGTCGCGTCCGGCGGCCAGCGCGTCCGTCGCGGCGTCCATCTCGTCCTGTGCCTCGGCGACGCCGGTGCGGCGGGCCAGGAAGGTGAGCAGCGTCTCGCCGGGGACCCGGTCGGTCTCCTGGGGGTGCAGGCCGACGGTCGCGTCGGCCGGCGAGAGCGAGCGCGTGCCGCTGGCGAGCGGGTCCACACCGGCGAGCTGGCGCAGCAGCGTCGACTTGCCGGCGCCGTTCGGACCCACGAGTCCGATGACGTCGCCGGGCGCGACGACCAGGTCCAGGTCCGAGAAGAGCCGGCGCGGGCCGTGGCCGGCCGAGAGGCCCCTGACCACCAGCTGCGCGCTCATGGCGGCGACCGTAGCGAGGCCGTGCACCGGACCGGCAAGTGGATTGACCAGGCGGTCAAGTCGCTCAGTAGTCTCGGTGGATGACCACGACCGAGACCCCCTCCGACGCCGCGCCCCGCTTCGAGTCCGTCCCGGAGCTGCGCGAGTCGCTGCGCAAGGTCGACTACCTCTCCGACGAGGGCATCGCGGGCATCGTGTTCCTGGCGGACCGCCTCGGGAAGCCGATCCTGGTCGAGGGTCCCGCCGGCACCGGCAAGACCCAGCTCGCCAAGTCGGTCGCCGAGATCCTGGGCGCCCGCCTCATCCGCCTGCAGTGCTACGAGGGGCTGGACGAGTCCAAGGCGCTCTACGAGTGGAACTACAAGAAGCAGCTCCTGCGCATCCAGGCGACCAAGACGGACAGCGAGACGCAGGGCTGGGACGCCATCGAGGAGGACATCTTCTCGGACGACTTCCTGCTCGAGCGTCCGCTGCTCGAGGCGATCCGCGCGACCGACCCGGTCGTGCTGCTGATCGACGAGGTCGACCGCGTCGAGGTCGAGACCGAGGCCCTGCTGCTCGAGATCCTCTCGGACTACCAGGTCTCGATCCCCGAGCTCGGCACGATCGAGGCGCGCCAGATCCCCATGGTGTTCCTCACGTCGAACAACACCCGTGAGCTCTCCGAGGCGCTCAAGCGTCGCTGCCTCTACCTGCACGTCGACTACCCCGAGATGGACCGCGAGAAGGAGATCGTGCTCACCAAGGTCCCGGGTCTGACCGAGTCGCTCGCCGACCAGATCGCCCGGGTCGTGCGCTCGATCCGCCAGCTCGAGCTGAAGAAGGCCCCGTCGGTGTCCGAGACGATCGACTGGGCCCGCACGCTCGTGCTGCTCGGCGTCGAGCACATCGACGCCGAGACGGCGACCGGCACGGTGAACATCCTGCTCAAGTACCAGAGCGACATCGCCAAGGCCGTCAAGGAGTTCGCCGCCGAGCAGAAGGCGTTCCACCCCGGCGGCCCGCTCTCGACCGGGTCCTGAGGCACCGCCGTGGCTGACGAGGCGGCCGCCACCGCCACCCCCGAGCAGCTCGCCGCCGCAGGTCAGCCCCTGCTCGACCTGCTCTCCGGCTTCATCGTCGAGCTCCGCCAGGCCGGCCTGCCGGTCAGCCTGACCGAGAACCTCGATGCGATGGAGGCGGTCCAGCACATCCCCATCGGCGACCGCGAGGCGTTCAAGTACGCGCTCGCCGCGACGCTGGTGAAGAACCACTCGCACTGGAAGGCGTTCGAGACCGTCTTCGAGGTCTACTTCTCGCTGCGTGGCGCCGAGTGGTCGCGCGACCCCGACGCGGTCGACCTGCCCGAGCTGGACGAGGACGAGGAGCGGGAGGCGCAGGAGGGCGACGGCGAGGGCCAGCAGGCCCAGGGCGGCTCCGGCGACGCGCTCACCCCGGAAGAGCTGGCAGAGATGCTCTTCAAGGCGCTCATGAAGGGCGACCAGGCGATGATGAAGGCGATGGCGCGCCAGTCGGTGCGCCGGTACGCCGGCATGGAGCCCGGTCGGCCCGTGGGCGGCACGTACTACCTGTACCGGACGCTGCGGAACCTGAACCTGGACGGCGTGCTCGAGCGCCTGATGGAGCAGTCCCAGGAGGACTCGCCCGAGCCGCTCACGCCGCTCGAGGAGCGCCTCGAGCGCGACGAGTACGAGCACCGCATCGAGGAGTTCCGCAAGGAGATCGAGGCCGAGATCCGCCGGCGACTGGTCGCGGACCGCGGCGTCGAGGCGATGGCGAAGACGCTGCGCAAGCCGCTGCCCGAGGACATCGACTTCATGCACGCCAGCCGCGAGGAGATGGTGCAGCTGCGCAAGGCGCTGCAGCCGCTCACGCGCCGCCTGGCCGTGCGGTTGGCCCGCAAGCGTCGCCACGGCCGCAAGGGTGCGCTCGACTTCCGCAATACGGTGCGGCACTCGCTCAGCTACGGCGGCGTGCCCGCCGAGCCCAAGTTCAAGTACCCCCGTCCTGCGAAGCCCGAGATCTTCGTCATCGCCGACATCTCGGGGTCGGTCGCGGCGTTCGCCCGCTTCACGCTGCACCTCGTCTACGCCATCTCCGGGCAGTTCTCACGCGTGCGCAGCTTCGTGTTCATCGACGGCATCGACGAGGTCACCCGGTTCTTCGAGGGCACCGACGACATCGTCGAGGCCATCAGCCGGGTGAACAGCGAGGCCGACGTCGTCTGGGTCGACGGCCACTCGGACTACGGCCACGCCTTCGAGGTGTTCTGGCAGCGCTACGGCAAGGACGTCAGCTCGAAGACGACCGTGATCATTCTGGGCGACGCCCGGAACAACTACCACGCGTCGCAGAGCTGGGTCATCAAGGAGATCCGCAACAAGGCCCGCCACGTGTGGTGGCTCAACCCCGAGCCCCGGGCCTACTGGGACACCGGCGACTCGATCGTCGGCGAGTACGCGACCCACTGCGACGGCGCGTTCGAGTGCCGCAACCTGCGTCAGCTGGAGCGCTTCGTCGACAACCTCGTCTGAGCTCCGACAATTGTTCAGGGCCTTCGCCGGAACGGCCGATGACTCGGAGGACGCCGCACGGTCCGGAGGGTGACCCCGCGGCAACTGGACGAGTTTCGGGCGGCAGGGGCAATGACGAGGACGAGCACGACCGGGGAGCCTCCCGGGGCCACCATCGAGCACGATCGATGGCACGACACGCAGTGGCTGGCGCAGCTCTGCTCCGACATGGGACCGGACGTCAGCGCCGTCGTCGACGCGCACGGCGTCGTGCGATACCTCGGCGGTGAGACCGAACGGCTGCTCGGCCGGGTGGCACGCGAGCACGTCGGCACGGCCATCTGGGAGTTCGTGCACCCCGACGACCTCGTCGCCGCCGCCGGCGCGTTGAACGAGGCCACGCGCTCCGAGGGCTACCACCAGCCCGCCGTGTTCCGTGTCCGCCACGGGTCGGGGGACTGGGTCGAGTGCGAGGTGAACGGCGTCAGCCTGGACGGTCCCGGCGGCAGCTGGCTGATCCTGGCGATCCGGGGCATCGACGACCGCGACGTCGTGATGGGCCGACGTCGACGCATCGAGCAGATCATCCAGATCGCCTCCCTCGAGTGCTCATCGGTCGACTGGTACCAGGTCGACCGCACCGTGCAGCGCTTCCTCGCCGAGCTCGGCGAGGTGGTGCGCGCCGTGTCGGTCGAGCTCGCCTGGGCCGAGGCCGGCGGCGGACTGCGCACCCGCGCCAGTTGGAGCCTGGCGACCGGGTCGGCGTTCGTCGCGACGGACCGACGACCCCTCCACGACGTCGCCGGGGCGTCGACCCTGCCGCACTTCGAGCCGCTCTGGCCGGTCGAGGACACGGCCATGTCGATCCTGCGGTTCTCGTCGGATCTGGCCGAGCTGGCACCGTCCGAGCCCCGGGACCGCTTCATCGAGGGCGGCGCCCAGGCCGTGGTCGAGGTGCCCCTGGTCGCCAGCCCGCCGTGGTCGGTCCTGCGCCTGTCGTTCGGCGAGACGTTCCTGCAGTGGGACGACGTGAACGTCGACCTCGTCGTCGTGCTCGCCAGCACGCTCATGGCGACGCTGCGCCGCTGCACCGCCGAGGAGCACCTGCGCCGACAGGCCAGCACCGACGGACTGACCGGGCTGCTCAACCGCGGTGAGCTCTACCGCATGCTCGAGAGCTTCCTGGCCGACCCCCACGCCACCGGCGAGGTGGGCGTGCTCTACGGAGACCTCGACCTGTTCAAGCAGGTGAACGACCGGTTCGGTCACGGAGCGGGGGACCGGCTGCTGTGCGAGGTGGCGGACGCCCTGCGCTCGAGCGTGCGCGGCGTCGACCTGGTCGCGCGCTTCGGCGGCGACGAGTTCGTGGTGGTCTGCCCGGACCTCGAGGGCGAGGAGCACCTCGAGCAGGTGCTCTCCCGGGTGCGCGCCGCGGTCGACGCGCTCAGCGAGCCCGAGCGGCCGGTGTCGATCAGCATCGGCGGCGTGCTCAGCCGCCCCGGGCTCGGCTGCGACGAGATGGTCCGCCTCGCCGACGAGTCGATGTACCGCGACAAGCGCGAACGCCACGCCGACCGCGTGACCTGATCCGTTCAGGCAGGTGGGCGCTCAGGGCAGGTGGGCGATCGCTGTCCTCTTCGGGGGCTGCGCCCCCGGGCCCCATCAGCGCCGGGCTCGCTGGCGCTCGCGCCGTGGCAGCGATCGCAGCGCGTCGGACGACCTGCTCAGGGCAGGTGGGCGATCGCTTCGTCGAACACGCGGAAGAGGGCGGGGCCGGACTTGTCGTCGCGGGCCAGGACGCCGTGGCGGCGACAGCGCGCCAGCAGGGCGCGGGCGGCGCGACCGGGCCACGGCGTGGGCAGCAGCTCCGGCGGGAGCAGCGGATCGCCGTCGAAGCACTCGTTGAAGCGGATCGCGATGTGCAGCGCGCCGGGCAGGAAGTCGTGCTCGGTCAGCCGCTCGCCACGGCGGC
>JAFAFZ010000348.1 GCA_023423215.1 Actinomycetes bacterium | reverse complement strand
TCGACCTGGCCGGCGACGTGGTCCGCTACCGCCAGCGAGAGGTCGTCGCGACCGCGGTCGAGATCAGCTGACGTGCCGCGGTCCCCCCAGACGCTCGGCGTCGAGGAGCGTCGTGCGGTCGCCGCCTGGGCGGCCGACTGCGCCGAGCACGTCCTGGCCATCTACGAGGACGCGGTGCCGGGCGACGGTCGTGTCCGAGCGGCGATCGACCAGACCCGCGCCTTCGCCGCGGGCGAGCTCGACGTCGCGACCGCGCTGCGACGTCGCGGCGGCGACGCAGGTGGAGCCGCTCGCGACGCGCCGACGCCGGCGACGACCGCCGCCGCGTACGCGGCCGAGCAGGCCGCGGCGGTCGCGCACATGGGCGCCCACGCGCTCGGCGCCGCCGGCTACGCGGCGAAGGCGTCGAGCCTCGAGGCGGGCGACGGCGATGGCACCGTCGTGCGGACCGAGGTCCGTCGTCAGGTGTCGACGATGACCCCGGACGTGGCGCGCGCGCTGTCGTCGCTGCCCGACCTGGGCCAGGATCGCTCGGGGCCGCTCTCGACGGGCCGCCTCAGCGGCGGGCTGGTCGGCGAGGCCATCCGGATGATCCAGGCCATGCTGCGGAGCGGTGACGACGGGCACGGGAGCGGATGAGGCTGGGGAGCAGGATCAGCGGGGTCCCGCAGCGGAGCTCTCGGGATCTGCCCGGGCCGGTTCCCGCAGCAGCGATCGGTAGATCACGCCCCACGTGCGGATGAAGCGGTCGCGGTCGACGCCGTTGGCGTCCGGCCCGATCAGCACCTCGTTGATGCGGAAGTTGATGAGGGACCCGAGCAGGACGGCCGCAGCTGCGTCCGCGTCGATCGACAGGTCGGCGGCGGCGATGCGGTCGGCCACCGCCCGGTACGAGGTGTCGATGGTCCGCTGGTTGATCCGGCGGCGCTCGTCGGGGAACTCGTCGAGGTCGCGGAAGTAGATGCGGACCGCGTCGGCGCGCATGTAGTCGAGCATCTCGTGGGCGACCGCCTCGACGTCGTGGCCGGGCGGCGCGATCTCCTCGTCGGGCACGTCGACGATCAGCTCGACGATGGCCTCCAGGATCGCCCGCTTCGAGGCGAAGTGGCGGTAGGTGCCTCCAGCGCCGACGCTCAGCCCGGCGGCCAGCTCGATGTCCGCTATCCGCGTGGCTGCGTATCCCTTCTCGGCGAAGCACTCCACCGCCGCCGAGATGATCCTTGCGCGCGCATCGCCGGGCATAAGTAAGATCTTACTTATGCTACCGGCTCCGTACGGACATCGGTGATGGCTCGTCGAGAAGAGCTCGCGCTGCACGTCGTGCGTGGCCTCGTGCGCCACCCGCGACTCGCCGACGCCGTGTTCCGGTTCGACCGATGGGGCAACATCCTCGGACCCGACCGGTTCGTCGACCCGTACCCGATCTACGAGCGGATGCGGAGCTCCGGTCCGGTCTCGTTCGGTCCGCTGCTGCAGCAGTGGGCGGTCGTCGGGTACGACGCCGCCAGGGAGGTGCTCCACTCGCCCAGCTTCGGCGTGAGCGGCCAGATCGAGCTGCTGCTGGACGTCCGGCCGTACTCGCAGCTGTCCGACCGCTCACGAACGCTCCTCCGCCACCTGCTGCTGTTCACCGACCCACCCCTGCACTCCCGTCTGCGCGCCGCGGTCAGCCGAGCCTTCACCCCGCGGAAGGTGCAACGTCTGGAGCCGAAGGTCCGCACGATCACCGAGCGCCTCATCGGTGCGATCGCCCTCGCCCCGGAACCCGAGCTCATGGCGTCCGTCGCCGAGCCGCTGCCGGTCCAGGTGATCGCCGAGCTGATCGGGGTCCCGGACGAGCGTCGGGACTGGGTCGCAGCGACCTCGGACGTGCTGCGCCGCCTCGGCGACCCCTTCGTCCCCCTCGACCCGACCGAGATCGATCGAACCGTCGACGAGATCGCCACCTACTACGGCGCCCTGGCGGACGAACGTGCGGCGCGCCCCACCGACGACCTGCTCTCGGAGCTGGTCGTCAGCGAAGCCCGGGGCGAGATCGATCGCACCGAGCTGCTGAGCCTGCTGGTCATCCTGCTCTTCGCCGGGCACGAGACCACCACGGGGGCGATCGGCAACGCGGTCATCGCGCTCGGTCGACATCGGGAGCAGCGGGACCTGCTGCGGGCGCGGCCGGACCTCTGGCCGAACGCGGTCGAGGAGCTCCTCCGCTACGACACGGTGCTGCAGACGGATCCCCGGCAGGCGCTCGAAGACGTCACCATCGCAGGACGGAAGATCAGGGCCGGCCAGAACCTCACCGTCCTGCTCGGTGCGGCGAACCGCGACCCTGCCCGCTTCGTCGGACCGGACCAGCTCCGGGTGGACCGCGACGACCCGGCGCCGCTCTCGTTCGGTCACGGGATCCACCACTGCCTCGGAGCCGCCCTCACGCGTCTCGAGCTCTCGGTCGTCCTGCCCGTCCTCGTCGAGTCCTTGGGGTCCTACGAGATCGACGAGGGGCGCCTGGCGTGGAAGACCTCGTTGGCGTTCAGGTGCCCGACCCACCTCTCGGTCCGACGGGGACCGCGGATCCGCTGATCGATCCGTCGCCCCTGCGTTGCCCGGGTTCCGCGTCAGGCGAGCCCGGCACCCGGGTCTCGACGGACGCGAGCGACCAACCCACGGCGGACGGCCGGCCAGTCAGCGGCCAGCACCGAGTACATCGCGGAGTCGCGCAGGCGATCCTCCTCACCGACGACGTGCGACGGTTGCCAGCTGCGCAGCACGCCTTCGAACGTCGCGCCGAGCGCGGCGATCGCGGTGCGTGACCGCTCGTTGCGCGCATCGGTGCGCAGGTCGAGCCGACCGACGCCCCACACCTCGAAGGCGTGCGCCATGAGCAGCAGCTTCGCCTCGACGTTCACGCCGGTGCGCTGCGCGCCGGGCGCCAGCCACGTGCCACCGATCTCGACCGCGTAGGGCAGCGCGACCCCGTCCCGGTGGCGCAGGGTCATGAACCTCGTGGATCCGACGATCCGGCCGTCGACCAAGTCGACCTGCGCGAAGGGCACCACCCGTCCTCGTGCCCGCTCGTCGAGCAGCTGCTCGACGTAGCGTTCGGCGTCCTCGGCGCCGTCCGGGACCCGGGTCCACCCGAAGGTGTCCCGGTCACCGCTGGCGGCCGCCGCGGCGAGTCCCTCGATGTGGTCGCGCGCCAGCGGCTCCAGGCGCACGCGGTCCCCGACGAACGTCGGCGCATCGAGCAAGGGAGCGGGCACGGGGTCGGTCACGCCGGGCATGTTGGCAGCCGGGACGCCGGCCGGTCGCCCGGGTTCCTTCCATCCCGGGAGTGTCACAGGGGGTCGGTAGGTTGGTCGTCGAGGTCGTTCCGCCTTCCCCGAGGAGCGGCCGGATCGCCGCCGTGTGGCGGCCCGTCCGTCCGGACCCATGTCGCGTGCCGCTCCGCTGCCTCGCGTCCGGGTCCACGTCAGGGGAGCGTCCGGTGGCCACCACGACCGTCGAACCCGAGTCGGCCGATGCCGTCGCGCGCCGAGCGCTCCGGGACCTGGGCGACGGCGAGCTCGTGGAGCGGCTGCGCCAGCTCGATGCCGCCCAGCGCCGCACCGACGCCGAGCGGCTCGCGCTCGTGGGCGAGCTCGACGCACGTCGCGCCAC
>JAFAFZ010000293.1 GCA_023423215.1 Actinomycetes bacterium | reverse complement strand
GTCGTCGTCCCCGGAGCTCCGTCGTCCCCTCGTCCGTCCCCGCTCGCCGGCGCCGCGCCCTCGTCCTCCGCGCCCGACCCGGCCTCGCCCGACGACGGCGGCGCGCCGGTGGCAGCGAGGACCGACTCGGCCAGGAAGGTCTCGGCCCAATCGCGGCGGCTGCGACCATCCAGCAGCTGGCCGGCTCGGTTGCAGGCGTCCCAGCTCAACCCGAACGCCTCACGAGAGGCGCGCTCGCCGCGGCCCTCGCTGCGCCGGTTCGGTCCGAGCTGCTCCCACGGCGCAGCCGGGGCGAACGGGAACGGCAGCAGCAGCGTCAGGAAGGTCCGGTAGGCCTCGGCGGGCACGTCGGCGATGGCGGCGCCCAGCAGCTCGGGCACGCCCTCGCGATCGCCTGCCAGCGCGTCGAGCACGGGCAGGTCCAGCTCGGCGAGACCCGCGGGCGAGCGCACGCGCCCGACCACGAGCCGCACCTCGGCCGCCACGTCGTCCACCGTCGGAACTGCGTCCGGCGCGGGTCGTTCCACGTCTCCGTTCCCCTCTCCAGGAATCAGACGAGCGAGATCCTACCCACGTGAACGATCGCCCCTGACCTCGCCCCGGCGAGCGGCGCGACGGGCCTGGCAGACTCCCCCGCATGGGCGCCACCGGGTCGGACGTGGTCGATCGCCGCACGCTCGGGCGCACGACGCTCGCCCGGCAGCTGCTGCTCGACCGCACGGACGCAACGCCCGAGGCGGGCGCGGAGCACCTGGGCGGCCTGCAGGCCCAGGTGCCACGCGACCCGTACGTCGCGCTGTGGTCGCGGGTGAGGGCGTTCGATCCGGCGGTGGTCGAGGAAGGACTGCTGACGGGCGAGCTCGTCCGCATCGTCGTCCAGCGCGGCACGATCCACCTGGTCACCTCCCGGGACGCCGCGTGGCTGCGGCCCCTGTGCCAGCCGGTGCTCGACGACGAGCTGCGTCGCCACTCCGAGCACGCACGGCACCTGGACGGGCTGGACCTGGCACCGGTCCTGCAGGTCGCCGCGCCGCTGCTCGACGAGGCGGCCCGCACGCCGGCACAGCTGCGCGCCCTGCTGGCCGAGTCGTTCCCCGACCACGACGCGGCCGCTCTGGCGTATGCCTGCCGCAACCACCTGGCGCTGGTCCAGGTCCCGCCGCGCGGGCTGTGGACCCGGTCCGGCCAGGTCCGGCTGCAGGGCTTCAGCGCCTGGACCGGGCGCCAGCTGGACGGCTCCGCCGACCGCGCCACGATCGTGCGGCGCTACCTGGCCGCGTACGGCCCCGCGACCGCAGCGGACCTGGCGACGTTCTCCCGCCTGACCGGGTGGGCGGCGACGCTCGACGCGCTGCGCGATGAGCTGGTGGTCCGCCGTGACGAGTCCGGGCGCGAGCTGTTCGACCTGCCGGGCCTGGAGCTGACCGATCCCGACGTGCCGGCGCCGGTGCGCTTCCTTCCCGAGTACGACGACGCCCTGCTCTCCCACGCCGACCGCTCCCGCTTCACCGACCCCACACGGCCGGTGGCCGTGCCGGACGGCTCGCGGTCGGTGCACGGCACGGTGCTCGTCGACGGCGCGGTGTTCGGCACCTGGCACCGCTCGGATCCGGACGGGGCGGGCACGCCCACGTGCATCGAGGTGTTCCACCACGGGTCGGTCACGGCGCGAGTCGCTGGACGCATCGAGGCCGAGGGCCGGCGACTGCTCCAGCTGCTCTCCCCCGGCCTCGCCTCGGCGGACCTACGTCTGCGGCGCGTCGAGGACCGGTAGGTTCGGGCACGCCCCGCCCACCTCCCGACACCACAGGAGCCCCGAATGCTCGCCCTCCGCTGCGTGGCCCAGTCCGACGACCGACCGCTCGACGGGCTCGAGCTGTCGCAGATCGACGTGCCCGAGGTGCCGGACGGCTGGGTCCGCGTCGACGTGAAGGCGGCGGCGCTCAACCACCACGACCTGTGGTCGCTCAAGGGCGTCGGCCTGGACGCCTCGAAGCTGCCGATGACCCTCGGGTGCGACGCCGCGGGCACGCTCCAGGACGGCACCGAGGTGGTGGTGCACGCGGTGATCGGCGACCCGGCAGCGGGTGACGGCGACGAGACCCTCGACCCCCGCCGCACGCTGCTCTCCGAGCTCCACCAGGGGACCCTGGCCGAGCAGGTCGTCGTGCCGGCCCGCAACGTCGTCCCGAAACCGGCCGACCTCTCCTGGACCGATGCCGCGTGCCTGCCGACGGCGTGGCTCACCGCCTACCGGATGCTCACCACGCGGTCGGGACTGACGGCGCCCGGCACCGTGCTCGTGCAGGGCGCGGGCGGCGGCGTGGCGACCGCCGCGATCGTCCTGGCCAAGGCGCTCGGCCACACGGTGTTCTGCACCTCACGCGGCGCGGAGAAGCGGGAGCGCGCCGCCGAGCTGGGCGCGGACGTCGTCGTCGAGAGCGGCGAGCGCCTGCCCGAGAAGGTCGACGTCGTGGTCGAGACCGTGGGCTCCGCAACCTGGTCGCACTCGCTGCGGGCCCTGCGCCCGGGCGGGCGGATCGTGGTCAGCGGTGCGACGAGCGGCCCGAACCCACCGGCGGACCTGAACCGCGTCTTCTTCCTGCAGCTGTCGGTGGTCGGCTCGACGATGGGCACCCGGGGCGAGCTCGAGGAGCTGCTCGGCCTGGTCGATCGCACCGGCATCCGACCGGTCGTCGACGAGATCCGGCCGCTCGACGACGGGCGCGCGGCGTTCGAGCGACTGGCCCAGGGCGACGTGTTCGGGAAGCTCGTCCTGACCGTCTGACCGTCTGACCGTCTGACCGACGGACCGTCTGACCGCCGTGCGGCTCCGGCGACGGACGTCGTCGGCACGCCGCGCCGCGGCGGCGGGCGCTCACAGGCGCCGGACGCTCAGAGGCGCCGGACGCTCAGAGGTACTGGGCGGTGCTGCCGCCGAGCGGGATCGGATCCATGCCGAGCTTGTGGTGGTCCCACGAGCGGGTGCGCTCGGCGCGGACCCGCACGGCGATCCGCTTCTGCAGCATGAACTCGACGAGCGGCTTGACCTCGTCGCTGTACGGCCCGTTGTAGCGCTCCCAGATGCTGACGCCGACCTTCCAGATGGCGTCGGGGTCCTCGACGATCTCGCCGGTCCCCTCGATCGAGACGCCTCGGAGCGTGTCGTAGGTCAGGCCGTCCTCGATCATGCAGGTGATCCGGGGATCACGACGCAGGTTCACCACCTTCTGCGAGCGGGCCTTCGTCTCGAACCACAGCTCGCCGTCGATCACCGCGTACCACATGGCCACCAGGTGCGGCGTGCCCGTGGAACCGACCGTCGCCATCGTCGCGGTGCGGCTGCGCTCCAGGTACTCGGCGATCTCGTCGTCGCTCATCACGATCTGCGATCGCTGGTTGGTGCCCATCGACTGGTCCCCCTGATCTCGGCGTGCCCGCAGTGTGTTCGCCCCTCCGGCCGGGCGCCAGTCGATCGGTCGATCCGTCGATCCGTCACGCCCCGTCCGGTCGGTGGCAGCTCGCTCGCCGTTCAGGTTCCCGACCTCGGGTGGTCGGCTCCGATCAGGGGTCCGGTCAGAAGGACACGATCGTGCTGCGCACGCCGGCCGTGCCGGCCGCGCCGCCGATGCCGTTGGTGCCACCGGCACCGCCCGCACCGCCGGAGCCGCCCACGAAGCTGACGCCCGAGGTGCCGACGGAGGCCGAACGGGTCATCAGACCGATCGACGGGCCGCCCGCACCGCCGCCGCCGGCGCCGGAGTGGCCGCC